>CAYSXM010000177.1:0-7546 GCA_964434905.1 uncultured Pirellulales bacterium
CGTTGCCGCATGGCGTGTCGGCGTTCTCGTGGCCGACGATCAGTTCCTCGGCAGCCTGGCCCCTGGCGGCCACCGAGTGCGTGGGGTGCAGACTGCGCCGCACACCGGGAGAGCCGCGAAACAATTCGGGGATCACACCGACGCAACAGGGGGTCGTTCGCACGTCGAACTCTCGGCAGCCTTCCGACATGAGCGCCCAAGAGTGAACAGGCAGCACCAGCGTGCCCTGGGACCCAATGGCGTCGACCAGCGCCGCGATCACGGTCGCGGCGCCGCCGGGGACGAAACCCAAGCTTGTCAGCGAGCTGTGAACCATGAGCGTATCGCCGCCGCGCACGCCGATGGCTGCCAGATCGCGGGTTAGCGTGGCGCGCGTGGTCCAGGGCTCTCGTGTCGCGGCACGCAGGCGCTTGGCTACACGTTTGAGGGAGGTGAGCATCGATCGTCGATCAGGAGGGGCAGCGGGGCGAGCGCGGGAGGAGGGCGTTTCAAAGGGGGGGAGGCCGTCGCATTGCCCGACACGCTGGAACACACGACCAGTTCGGATGACGGGTCCGTCAGAAGGGAGCATGATTGATACCAAGCCAGCACCGGTCGTCAAGCGGCCCACAAGGGTGGGCTGGCAGCCTGTTGAAAAATGCCATCGTGCCATTTTTCGCTCCTCGCCAAACGCGGAGCACAGCTTCGCGCAGCTCGCAAGACAACGACTTACGTCGCTGTTTTGTCATCGCAACCATGCGACGTCGCAGCCTGTTGAATAAATCACCAGGCTGTTACTCGGAAGTGCCCGCGTCGCCGGCGCGGGGCAGGCCCAGTTTGCGGAGCTTGGCGCGGAGCGTCATCCGCGAAATGCCCAACAGATCGGCGGCTTGCAGTTGATTGCCGCCGACGTGGTCGAGCACTTCGGTGAGCACCACTCGATCGAACAACGAGGTCAGATGGCGGTACAGGTCGGGAGTTCCCGCGGCCAGTTGCTGGCGAACCTCGCGAGCCAGGTCGCCGGTGGGATGCTCGACCGGTGGGGCCGGCGACCAGCCTTGCACCTGCGTGGTTCGGTCGGGGGCGTGGCACGAGTCGGGCAGGCAGTCGAGCGTAATCACATCGCCGGCCGCATGGACCATGGCAAATTTGATGGCGCTCTGCAGTTCGCGGACGTTGCCCGACCAGTGGTGCGCGGCCAGCGCGTCGAGCGCTTGGGGGGTGATGGCCAGCACGTTTCGCCGCAGTTCGCGGTTGTAGCGTTTGCGAAAGTGCTCGGCCAACAGGGGAATGTCGGTGCGGCGCGCTCGCAGCGGCGGCAGCGTGATGGTGAAACCGTTCAGACGATAGTAGAGATCTTGTCGAAACGACCCGGCGGCGACGGCTGCTTCGAGGTCCTGGTTGGTCGCGGTGATGATGCGAACATCGGTTTCGATGGTCTGATTTCCGCCAACGCGTTCGAATTGCTGTTGCTGCAACAGGCGCAGCGCCTTGGCCTGGGTCGAGGCGGACATGTCGCCGATTTCGTCGAGGAAGATGGTTCCGCCATGGACCTGCTCGAACTTGCCGATGTGGCGTTGATCGGCGCCCGTAAAGGCGCCTTTTTCGTGACCGAACAGCTCGCTTTCAAGCAGCGCCTCGGGCAAAGCGGCGCAGTTGATGGCCAAGAACGGCTGATCGGATCGTCGGCTGTAGTGGTAGATGGCGCGGGCGACCAGTTCCTTGCCGGTGCCGCTTTCGCCCAACAGCAGCACAGTGATGTCTTGGTTGGCCAGGCGGCCAATCGACTTGTACACCTCTTGCATTGCGGGCGAGCGACCGATGATGGGGTCGGAATCGATGCCAGGCTCCTCGCCGTCGTCGACCACGGCCGGCACGCGGCTCAAGTGGCTGACGTCGAGCGCCCGCAGCACGGCCTTTCGCAGCGAGGAAAAATCGACGGGCTTCACGAAATAGTCGAATGCGCCGCGGCGCATGGCCTCGATGGCGGTATCGGTCGTGGCAAAGGCGGTCATGATGATGACGGGAATACGCGGATCGAACTCGTGGATGCGTTGAAACACCTCGAAACCGGACATGTCGGGTAGTCGCACGTCGAGCAGCACGACATCGGGCCGTTCGCGGCGGACGGTTTCGAGCCCGTCGCGCGCCGTGGCGGCGGCGATCACGCGCAGCGTTTCGGTGGCCAACGTCTCGGCGACGGTGTAGGTGATGTTCGGCTCGTCGTCGACGACCAGCAAGAGCGGCATGGGGAGCCTGATCGAAGGACAAGGAAGGGATGATGCACCTCGAGCGCGGCAACCATGCCGGGCACGCTCACCATAGCGGCGTTTGGCTGGCGTTCAAGCGCCCTGGGGCAGCCACAGCGAGAACTCGGCGCCACCGCCGGGCCGATTGGCGGCACTCAGATCGCCACCGTGGGCCGCAGCAATGCGTTGGCAAATGGATAAACCGAGCCCTGTGCCGGTCTCCTTGGTGGTCATGAACGGTTCGAAGATGGTTTTCAGCAGGTCAGGAGAAATGCCCGGACCGAAATCGGCGACGCGCACCACGATCCAAGGGTCGGCCGAGGGTTCGAGCACGGCGCGTTTGGGGCGCGCCATGCGCAGTGCGTCGTGCTCGGTTGGAAAGGCCACCTGGTGCGAGGGCTTGTCCGCAGTTGCAGGGCTGCCCGGAATGCGCGATTCCGGCCCCGTGGGGACCACCTGTAACGAGACGTCGATGTGTCCCCCGCCGGGCGAGGCATCGAGCGCGTTGAGCAACAGGTTGAGCACCAGTTGGCGAATCTGCGCTGCGTCGACCAGCGCGGCGACAGGTGTCGCGGGCGCCGATAGCCGCAGATCGACCTCTTGCTGGCGCGCCCTGGCCGCCACGAGCTCGATGGTGCCACGCAGCAGCTCCTCGATTTGGGCGAGCGATTTTTCAGGAACCGGGGGGCGCGCAAAGTCGAGAAATTCTTGAATCGAACGTTCCAATCGCACGATTTCATCGTTGATGATTTGGAGCGAGCGCCCGCGCAGCCCGCTGCCATCGGCGCGCTCGAGCGCGGCTTGCACCAGCATCTTCATGGGCATCAGGGGATTGCGCAGCTCGTGTGCGAGCCCTGCCGCGAGCTGGCCCACGCGGGCTAGCTGTTCGGACCGCAAAACCTCGGTCTCGCGTTGTTGCAGGCGTTCGACGACGTCGGCGATTTCGCGCTCTAGCGTGCGCAGACCGGCCTCGATGCCGACCAGGCCACCGGTGCGGGAAATGGTGACCGGTCCGGTTACATCGGACAGTCGACCGGCCACGCCGCGCACGGATACATTGAGCTGGACGATAGACCGCCCGACCGCGCGGGCGATGGCCGTGCCGGTCAGCAAGCCCGCGGCACCGCCGCAGATGCCTAGCAGCAAGAAGCCGATCTGCAGATGCTGCACGGTGACCTGGCTGGCTTCGTTGGTGCGTTCCACCACCTGGCGATTCACTGCCAGGCAATCACGCAGGGGTTGCAGCACCGCGTTGGTCATCACGTCGTCGGAGAGGCGGGTGAGATCGGCGGCCTGGCTGTCGGAAACCTGGGCCTCGGGCTGGTCCGCGGTCACGGTCGCAGGTGTGGGGTTGGCTGCTTCCAACGCGGCCAGCACGGTCTGGAAGTCGTCAAAAAACGCTTGATAGCCGAGTTCGACCACCGCAATTAGTTCTTGTTCGCGAGGCGTGCGGGCCGATTTTTTAGCACGCTGCAGCAGTTGGTCGGCTTCGGCGTGCAGATTGGCCACTGCGGCCAGGTGAACCAGTTCCTTGGTACGCAGAAAAATGTTGACCTGGTAACGAATCTCGCGCATCGCCATGTGCAGTTCGTCGATGGCCAGCATGCCATTGACCTCGCGCTGCACCAATTCGGAACTGATCCGCTGTTGCTGCTGCACGTTCCAGGCGGCAAACGCGCCCAGGCCTGCCAGCACCGCACTGAGGCCCACCATCGGAGCGGCAATGTTCCACACAACGCGGCCGGGCATGGATCGACTCACCAGGAATTGCAGTTAGAGGTTTGCCAAGTGTATCCGCGGCGAATGCTCACGACCGACGACCCAAGCCGAGATGCGAGGTCTGGAGCGCTGGCTGGGGATGGCCCACGCCTTGGACCAATCGTAACCCCTGAGGCTGGAATGAAGAAAAAAGAATGCTCCACGGAAGCTTGGCAACCGGGGAGGTCTGTGCGGATGGTGCGAGTTGCGAGCCGTGCGCGGCGAGGCTTTGGAGTCCGGGCTGCCGAGCGCGTTTGCCAAGCAACGCTGCAACAGCGAGCAGCGATTGGCCAGGTATTGGCCAGCGACACGACCAACTATTGGCCTTGGAACGGCCAGTTCCCGGCGCACGTTTGCTGTGTACGGCAACCGATTTTCTTGCAGCCGGTCGAGGCCGGAAGGTGTCGATTGGCAACGGTTTGCGTCACAGAGTCAACCGGTGATGTCTGGATTCAGGTGCGCACGCGCCGGCGCCAAACGGTGACCATTCGCGGTTTGGCACGCACATTGCAATTGGGACTTTCCGACTCGTATCCCCTCCTACCTTGCAAACCCCTACAACCATCATGCACGCCACGACTGCCTCGGCTCCGTTGGTACCTCGCGAAGCGGCACCGCAAAACGGCATCGCCGGATTCAAGCACCTGCGGCACGACATTGTTGCCGGCATCGTCGTTTCGTTGGTGTCGCTGCCGTTGTCCAGCGGCATTGCGATTGCGTCGGGCGTGCCGCCGATTTATGGGCTGATTTCAGCGATTGTCGCCGGGTTGATCTTCCCGCTGATCGGCGGTTCGTACGTGACGATCGCGGGACCTGCGGCCGGTCTGGCGCCGGCGCTCTTGGCTATCATGGCCTCGATGGGTGGGGCGGGCGACGCCGACCACCTGGGGCCTGGCTACATTTTCTTGGTGGTCATCATCTTCATGGTGGGCACGGTGCAGATAGTGCTCAGCCTGCTCAAGCTCGCGCGGTTTGCCTCGATCATTCCAGTCAGCGTTGTCGAAGGGATGCTGGCCTCGATTGGCCTGTTGATCATTGTCAAACAGGTGCCGATGTTTTTCGGTTACACGGGCAGTGTGCACCCTCACGAGTTCTACGAGTTTGTGCTGGGGACACCGGTTTTTGCCCAGGACATGACGGTGCCGGTGTTCGCGGTTTCGATCTCGACCCTGGTGATGTTGTTCGTGCTGGGGTCGAGCCGGTCGGCCTGGTTCAAGGCGGTTCCGCCACAATTGCTGGCGGTGATCGGCGGCACACTCTTGGGATTGGTGTTCGACCTGGGGCATGTCGGTGCGGGTTTTTTGATTAGCCTGCCCGACACCCCGTTCCATGGCCTGCACCTGCCGGCGTTTGGCGAACTGCTGGGCCGGCAAGACCTGTGGTACGCGGCGATCCTGGGCGTAGTCACGCTGACCCTGATCGACGGGGTGGAATCGCTGGCCACGGCCATGGCGGTGGACCGTATCGATCCGTTTCACCGCAAGTCGGATCCGAATCGCGTGCTGCTGGGCATGGGCGTGTGCAATATCGCCTCGAGCCTGGTGGGGGGTTTGACCATCATCCCAGGTGGCGTGAAGAGCAAGGTCAACGTCGCTTCAGGTGGACGCACGTTGTGGGCCAACTTCACCAACGCCATTTGCCTGATTCTGTATCTCTTGGTCGGCCACGAAATGATCAGTCTGATTCCCAAGGGCGTGCTAGCCTCCGTGCTGATCTATACGGGTTGGAAGATGTGCGAGCCGCTGGTGTGGAAGCACATGGCCTCGATCGGCAAGGAACAATTGGCAATTTTCGCTTTGACGATCGTGGCAACGTTGGCCACCGACCTGCTGTGGGGCATCGTCGCCGGCGTGGCCGCCAAATTCGTGCTGAACATGGTGCTGTACCGCCAGGCGATGGCAGTGGCACAACCCCAGGCGCTGCCCCTTGGCCTGGTACACAGTGGCGCCAGCTTTTTCCGCAACCCGGTCGGGCGCCGTGAACACCGCAATAACGAATATCACTTGTACCTCGACAAGCCGCTGGTCTGTTTCAACTCGATGAAGCTCAGCGAGGAATTGGAACAGGTGCCTGCCGATTGCCGGGCGGTGGTTGTCCATGTTGACGATGCCGTGGGGCTGGTCGACCACACGTCGTGCGAGAACCTGATGCATACCGCGCACGAAGTGAACGACGACCGCGTGTCGTTCAAGATTGTGGGGCTAGAACGCATGCGGCGCCTGTCGAAGTATCACGCTGCCACGCACGTGGCGGTGCCTGCCTTTAGCCCCGCCTAAAAGCGCGTTTACCCCGGGGTTTCCCGGGGTGAAGTACGACGCTTGCTCGGCAGATTCTTCCTTTCCCCGATTGCTGGAACACCTTCCCCCCAACGCCGGGAGTTCACTGGTCTGACACCTTGGGTCGCGCGCTCGATGCAAATTGCGCCCCGCCGAGGTTCATCTGGTGCATTCCATTATCAGGAGACAATGGTCATGTCGGAAGTCGCGAATGCCACCGTGGGTCGATTGGGCATGCCCCACTTCGCCACGGACCAAGAGGCGGTGGAACAGAACGAGGTTCTCTCGTTGACGGCAACGCACCGGTTTGCGTTTGTTCGGCGCCGGTGGGCGGCTGGCGCAGGCACGGTGATACAAGGTGTGCTGCTGACAACGGCCGGTGGCTTTCTGCTGTCACAAGTTCAGTCCACGCCGCGCTTGGCGGTGCAGGTAGCCATTGTCGGCGGGCTGTTGTTGGCCGGCGGAATCGCGCTGTTTGTGCGTGCGGCAGGCGACTTCGTCGGGCAGGTTTCGGTCGGTCCCGCCGGGCTGCAGGCGCGATTGGGATGGGCCCATCGCTCATTCACCTGGCCCGAGGTCAAGCGCTGGAGAGTTCGCGATGAATTCGCCGACGCCGATGAAATGCGCAGCCTGGAGATTTGGCCCGCCTCGTCCGGGCGCGTGCTGGCGATTCGCGGAGGTCGCATGAGCGAACGCGATCATCGTCAGGTTCGGCAATTGCTACAAGCTTTTGCACCTGGCCGCGAAGTCGAGTAGCCACAGGGATCGCAGGCGGACGTCGCCAGGGTGAAGCGTCGGCCTACGCGGCGCGAACGGATGGTTAGCTCGGCCGGTTTCGTTCGATCAGCGAGGTACCATGGTTTCTTCCACCAGCAACATCTGGCCAGATTTCACCGCCAAATAGTGGAATTGATCTGGCGAACTGAAGAACACGCCGCCGCCGCCGAGTGTGACCACCCTGTCGTAGGCCGGGCCCTGGCTTCCATCGACCACCACCAACTGTTCGGCACCGCGCGCCACCACCGTGGCCAGGTGACGGCTATCGTCGCTGAAGACCATTCGCCCCAAGATGTCGTCATAGGGCGTTTGCGCCTGCCCGCCATCGACCAACCGCCAGGTTTGGCCTTCGCGTGCCAGGTAGGCCAGCCGCGATCCGTCGGGGCTGAAACGTGGCGAGCCCACCTCGTCGTATGCTGGTTGTCGGTTGCCGTTGTGAACGATGTACTGCCGACCGTCGGTCTCGGCCCAATACGCGGCCGACTTGCCATCGGGGCTGAAGGTAGG
>CAYSXM010000178.1:0-7543 GCA_964434905.1 uncultured Pirellulales bacterium
GATTATTGCGGCAAGGGGCTATCGGGGGGCAAGGTGGTGGTGTTTCCACCGCTCGAGAGCACGTTCATACCCGAGGAGAACATCATTGCGGGCAATGTGGTGCTGTACGGCGCGACCTCGGGGGAGTTGTATTTGCGGGGGATCGCCGGCGAACGGTTTTGCGTGCGGAATTCAGGGGCCACGGCGGTGGTCGAAGGCGTAGGGGACCATGGCTGCGAATATATGACCGGGGGTCGCGCCATCATTTTGGGGCGCACCGGGCGAAACTTCGCGGCGGGCATGAGCGGTGGGGTGGCCTACGCCTGGGACGAAGATGGCCAGTTTGGTCTGCGGGTAAACAAGGAGATGGTCGAACTGGAAGACCTTAGCGACGAGGGAGATGCCGAGTTTGTCGAGAGGACAATTCGCCAGCATGTGCACTACACCAATAGCTCGCGAGGACGAATGATTCTGGAGAACTGGGGGGTGGAACGCGGACGATTCGTCAAAGTCATGCCGCGTGACTACAAGCGAGCGCTGGCCGAGCTAAACCAAGAGACCGAAGCCGCGACGGAACCCGTTGCGTTGGCGAGGAGATAGGCAATGGGCGACATTCGCGGGTTCATGCATATTGAACGCAAGGGGTTCGGCAAGCAGCCGGCGGCCGACCGCCTGGGGCACTATCAGGAATTCTTGCAGATTCTGCCCGTCGAGGAATTGCGCCAACAGGGCGCTCGCTGCATGGATTGCGGGGTGCCTTTTTGTCACACAGGCTGCCCGCTGGGCAACATCATTCCCGACTGGAATGACTTGATATTTCGCGATCGCTGGCGCGAGGCATTGGACCGGCTGCACGCGACGAACAATTTCCCAGAGTTCACGGGACGAGTTTGCCCGGCGCCGTGCGAGACGGCGTGCGTGCTGGGCATCAACGCCGATCCAGTGGCCATCAAGCAGAACGAAGTTTCGATTGCCGACCGCGGATTCGATGAAGGTTGGATTCAGCCTAACCCTCCGGCACGTCGTACCGGGAAGCGCGTGGCCGTAGTGGGTAGCGGTCCCGCGGGGCTGGCCGCGGCGCAGCAGTTGAATCGTGCGGGGCATTTGGTCACGGTATTCGAGCGAGCAGATCGGCCCGGCGGACTGCTGATGTACGGCATCCCCGATTTCAAACTAGAAAAGTGGCGCGTCTGGCGGCGGATCGAGCAATTGCGGGCCGAGGGAGTCGAGTTCCGCTGCAACACAAATATCGGCGTCGACCTGCCGACCAGCGAGTTGCAGGCGACTTATGATGCCATCTTGCTGACCGGCGGCGCCACATTGCCGCGCGACCTGCCCATTCCGGGGCGCGATTTGCGCGGCGTGCATTTCGCCATGGAGTTCTTGCCGCAGCAGAACATGCGCAACCAGGGTGACCAACTGCCGGCGGCGCAAGATATTCTAGCCACCGGAAAAGACGTGATCATCATCGGGGGTGGCGACACAGGCAGCGACTGCACGGGCACGTCGAATCGGCACCGTGCTCGCAGCGTAACCCAATTCGAATTGCTGGACCGACCGCCGGAACTAGGCAGCTACCCACGTCGCGACGAGCGCCCCGCGCAGACCCCCTGGCCGTATTGGCCGGTGATGATGCGGACCAGCACCTCGCACGAGGAAGGGTGCGACCGCCACTGGAGCATTTTAACGAAGGAATTCCGCGGCGATGATCAGGGCCGTTTGTCGAGCCTGGTGACCACGGACATTCGGTGGGAACCGGGGCCCGATGGGCGGCCGTTCGTCGAAGTGCCGGGCACCGATCGTCAATGGCCTTGCCAACTGGTGTTGCTGGCGATGGGCTTCATGGGGCCCGAGCGTCGGGGGCCGATCAGCGATTTGGGAATTGAATTGGACAAGCGTGGCAACGTGATCTGCGACGAGAATTTCGAGACTAGCGTGCAGGGCGTGTTCGCGGCGGGCGACATGCGCCGCGGGCAATCGCTGGTGGTGTGGGCCATTCACGAGGGGCGAGAAGCAGCCCGCGGGGTAGACCGCCGGCTGATGGGCGTGACGCACCTGCCCAGCGTGAACGCCGGCGATTTTGCTTGGCGATAGGTGCGGCCGGTTGGCGGTTGGCGGGCGAACCGGCGGTTCGGTACACTGCAAACGCGCGACGCGAAGACCGCTTTACCCCGAATGTTTTCTGAGCCTACTGACGGACGTATTCACCCATGTGTCCCAGAGCACTGGAAAAGCCCAGTGGCACCCGGAGCACGATTAAGTTAAGTCTCGTCAGGCCAAGGCCTGACCTTCAAGTCTGTGGTTTTTTTGCCCCAAACCCTTGCGGGTTCGGGGTCGCTCCGCGTCACCCAGCAATGCTGGGTTAACGCTCCACTATGTCCACTGGGAAATGGAACCACCGACATGCCCGCTCCGCTGCCCATTCGCTCGGTGAATCATCTTGCGCGGGTGACCAACAACCTGGAGGCCAACCGGGTCTTCTATCGCGATGTATTGGGGTTTCGCGAGTTGGACCGGCCGCCGTTCAAGTTTCCTGGCGCCTGGCTTTTCAACTACGGGCTGCAGATTCATTTGATAGTTGACGACCGGGCGAAGCCGGGCGACGCGGAGATTTCGACCCGCGCCGAACACCTGGCCTTGCACGTCGACGATGTGGCCGAGGTCGAACGGTTGCTTGGCGAACATGGTATTCGTTACGTCAAGAACCACGTGCCGGAACGGGATGTAACGCAGTTGTTCTTTCACGACCCCGACGGACGACATATCGAGGTCGCCAGCTATCCACCGGTGCGTGAAGCATCTTTACCTGCGTCGAAGTGAACGCGCCGCGAGAGCGCCTGGCGAGGTCCGAGGTTCGAGGCCTGGCAGTCCGTTGAAAAATACCATCGTGGCATTTTCTACCTCGCCCAGTGCCGATCACGGCGCCAAGTGCTGAGCACGGCTCCGCACGGCTGTGGCTTTCCGGTCACGGGCGTGCGGCGTCGACTTTCGTGGCGACGGCGATGCAGCTACTGCCGAAGGGAATGCGCTGCTCGTGGCGAAGCCGTTGGCACTCCGCGCGAAGCCATTTGCGCACCACCCAGTCGACCACCCCGTTGCCCGTGGTGTGTTCCCGCCTGGCCGTGGCTTGCAAGCCCGCCCAACGCATCCCGATCCAACTGGGCACGGCGCGTGCCAGGAAGATGGGGGGCACTAAGAGCGCGAAGAGATAGCTGCAGAATGTGATGTGGAAGCCTGCGTCTGCAAGCAGCGCCGCCAGGCCGTGAGCGGTGTAGCGTCGAAAATGTCCGGCGTAAATATCTTCTTGCGACCACAGCCACTGGTAGCTGGGAACGGTCAGGTAAAGCTTGCCATGTGGTTCCAACAAGCGGTGAATTTGGCGCAGGAAAGCGGCATCCGCCTCGATGTGCTCCAAGACATCGAACAACCCCGCCGACGGCAGCGATTCGGCAGCGAAGCCGGCGTCTTCCAGGGTGGCTTGAACCACGGTGCGAACGCCGCGCGACTGGGCATGAGCGGCCCCGCGGGCCCCGGGTTCGACGAGCACGACATCGACACCGGCATTTTGTAGCGCCTGGGCAACACAGCCGTTGCCACCGCCGATATCGACCAGCGTGGCGGTGGGGCTGCATTTGCGCACCAGCAATGCAATCGCCTCGTTGCGATGACGAAACCAGAACGAGGCATCTTCCAACGCGAAGTAGGCCTCATTCGCATCGGCGGGATAGGAAACCTCTCGTTGCTGGGGCGCGCGCCATAGGCCAGTGGCCGTTTGCGTCAGGTTGGTGGTAATGGCGGGCAAGTCGATCATCGTGGT
This sequence comes from uncultured Pirellulales bacterium, assembly GCA_964434905.1. GTDB lineage: Bacteria > Planctomycetota > Planctomycetia > Pirellulales > CAYNRE01 > CAYSXM01. The sequence goes on from CAYSXM010000178.1 coordinate 3,797, forward strand.
CGAGAGCTAGCAGTCCTGGTGCAAACAGACCCCGCACGGTTTTCTGCCAAGGAGAATTTGCGCCGCGGTGCCAGGCCTTGGTTGGGGTTCCGGTCGGCGCGCCGATACTAGGTTGCAGATGGACTGACCATCGGGCAATAGGCCAGGGCCGTGGCGGCATACACGCGTGCCACGCGCAACAGGTCATCGAGGTCGACCCATTCGGTGGTGGTGTGCATTCCGGCGGCGCGGGGACCATGGGTGATCGCTGGCACCTGTGCCAAGGCCCAGAACGAGTTGCCGTCGTCGACAAAGGGTTTGCCCGATAGACGCAACGGCCGGCCTTGCTGAACGGCCAAGGCGGCCTGGAACGTTGCTACGAGCGGATTCGCAGGGTCGAGGGCAAACGCATCTCGCACTAGTTGGAACTCGGCATCGATCGTGGCACCGGTTTCGCTCGCCAGTTCACGCAGCAGATCACGAAACTGGCGTTCGACATCCGCAGGCAGCGTGCCGGGAAGCCAGCGGCGCGTTCCTTCGAGGTGGCATTTCTGCGGAAACTGGTTGTAGATTTCGCCGCCGTGCAACTGGCCGACAAACACACTGGCGGCCCCCGCCAGGGGGTCGCACTCGACTCCAACCTGGCGCCCGAGGTGTTGCAGACGCTGGACCAACTCGCAGCCAACCGCCAACACATCGGGCTCATCGAGAGGTCGGTAGACTTCGTGAACAGGCGGACCCGGGCGACTGATCGTCACGCGCAGCACGGCCTGGCCGCGTCCCCGGATAGGCAGCGATTCGGAAAAACTTTCGGGGATCAAGACGCCTTCGCCGTGCAGGCCCTGGCGAATCAGTTCATCGAGCTGCGAGCCGTCGCCCCAGGGCGCCTCGTGCAGGTCGTGTGCGGTAAACAGCACTTCTCCGCCGGCGAGCAGGCCAGAGTCTCGCACGGCCAAGAGCGCCTCGAACGCGGCGGCCACGCCCGCCTTCATGTCGGCGGCACCACTACCGGTCAGCCGGTTGCCCTCGACGGCTGGAGCCACGAACGGCAGGTGGACCGTGTCGAGATGGCCGTCGAATTGCAAGACGCGCCCGGGGCGGCCAGTGGACCAGCGCACCACGACAGCGGGTGCAAGGGGGTGGCCCGCGGAAGGACGATCAACCTGAAAACCCTCGGCCCGCACGACCTGGGCCAGCAGTTCGGCGACCTCGCCCGCCTGGCCCGTGGGGCTAGGGATGGCACAGAGGCGCGTGGCCAGATCAGCCAGGCGCGTGGGGCGGAGATGGCGCTCGAGTGCGGCGCTGGCTTCGAGTGAATGCACTAAAGTTTCCAGCCGGGTCGATACTCTCGTCGCACAAAGGCCGCGGCCGCGGGGCAGTTGATCGCTTCGAGGGATTCTGCGTTCCACTCCAACTTCACCTGACCAGCCCGATAGGCCACGTTGCCCAACAGCACGGTTTCGGCCAGGGCGCCGGAATAGTCGAAGTTGCAGGTCGTGGTGCCTCGCGTCTTGCAGGCGGCGATCCACTCCTGGTGGTGCCCGATCGAGGGGGCGATGGTCTGCGGCGGTGCGGCGGGTTGCTCGCCTTCGACAAACAGTTTTCGCGAGCCATAGTCGGCCAGCAGGCGGCCGCGTGGGCCCTCGAACAGCACCGCCGAGCTCTTGCTGTAATTCTCGGCACCTGGCGGCAAGTAACCACCGTGGTACCATGTGAGATGCACCGGTGGCTGTTCTCCACGCGCCGGAAAGTGGTAGTCGACCTGCAACTTGTCGGGTACGTCGTTGTCTCCGACATAGGTCTTTTCGCCCTTGGCTTCGATGGTGTCGGCATATCGCAATCCGAGTGCCCAGAATGGTAGATCGATGTAGTGACAACCCATGTCGCCTAGCACGCCGCCGCCGAAATCGAACCAATATCGCCAATTGAAATGAAAGTGCGAGGGGTGGAACGGACGAGAGGGCGCGGGGCCCAGCCAGAGGTCGTAGTCGACACTGGCCGGTGGAGTACCTTCGGCGACGCGCACGCCGGGCATGATGCCATTGCCTTGCCACACGTGCACCCGTGTGACGGGACCGAGCACACCAGCCTGAATCAGTTCGACCACACGGCGATAGTTGTCTTCCGCGTGAATTTGCGTGCCCATCTGCGTGATTGCTTGATGTTCGGCGGCGACATTGCGCATCTGGCGCACTTCCCAAACCGAATGGGCCAGGGGCTTTTCGCAATAGACATCGAGCCCCGCACGCAGCGCCCAGACAACCGGAATGGCATGGGTGTGGTCGGGAGTGGCGACGACCACGGCATCGAGATCTTTTCGATCGAGCAATTGACGATAGTCGGTGTACTTGGCGGCTTGGGGAAACTTGTTGGCGGCCGCTGCCAAACGCTCGGCATCTATATCGCACAAAGCGACGACGTTTTCCGTGGCCACGCCCATTAGGTTGTCGAAGCCCCGTCCCCCGACCCCCACCACGGCGACGTCGAGCTTTTCATTAGGAGATTGCGTCGCCCTAGCCGGGCAAATCCACGGCGACGTGACCTTGTTCACGCTGGCCACCGCGGTACCGGCGGCCAAGGCGCGGGTGAGAAACCGGCGACGATCTATTGCTTCCGACATGACCTACCTCTGTCAGGCTCTGGGCAATTGCAAATCTACAAATCGCAGCGCGACGTACAACAAAGCACGGCTGGCCGGGTAGTTTTTCTCAACCCTTGTCCGACACACAATGCTAATGATCGCGGCGAGACAGGGCAAACAGTCGTCGGCACACGGCCACAAGTGCCGACAATCGCCGGGCTGCGCCAGGATAGCGACTTGGCCGATGGCTTTTCCGCCATGCCGACGGCAGATAGGCTGGGCCAGGCACGATCCGTATTGCGAACACCGAGGGCGGGTGTTGACCAGCGGACGAGGTTCGAGCAGAGCGAACGACAACGCGCGAGGAACAGATGTCGAACGACGAGTCGGAAGCAGCACGCAAGTGCCAAGAGATATCTGGCGAGATGAGGGCGAATACACTGGCCGAGGCACTCGCAACGCGAGGGTTGGTATTGCCACCAGACCAGATTGCGAAACTCGAGGCCTATGCCCTGGCGGTTTGGCGTTGGAACCAAAAACTCAACCTGACACGACATACCACTTGGGACCGCTTCGCCGGTCGCGACTTGATCGACAGTCTGGCACTGGCCGGGCAGTTGGACCGGCGCGAGCGCGTGCTCGACGTGGGGAGTGGTGGAGGAGTACCCGGCGCGGTGCTCGCAGTGGTTCGACCCGACCTGCGTGTGACTTTGATCGACTCGGTCGCCAAGAAAGCGCGGGCGTTGGAGGCCATTTTGAGTGAGGCGGGGCTCGAAGTGCCGGTGGTGTGCGACGCGGCACAGAAGCATGTGGCTCACCAGCGCTACGATACGTTGGTAGTGCGCGCCGTCGCCAAGCTGGCCAAGCTGTTGGTATGGCTCGCGCCGCATCAACGCCGGTTCAACCGAGTGCTGCTCATCAAGGGGCCAGGCTGGATCGAAGAACGGGGCGAGGCCCGCCACCGTGGCTTGCTCGACGACTGGACGCTGCGGAGGCTAGCCAGCTACCCCATGGAAGGCACCGACTCAGAAAGTGTGATCTTGGAATTGAAAGCGAAGGTCGCAGGCGAGGCATAGAACCGGATGCCAACGCCCACGACATGCCGATCGCGTGCTGCCCAGAGCAGGTCTCGTCAGGCCAGGGCCTGAGCTACAAAACTTGCCATGGGCTGTGCCAGTGCTCTGGGG
>CAYSXM010000179.1:0-7518 GCA_964434905.1 uncultured Pirellulales bacterium
GACGGCCGACAACCCCGAACGGTTTCTGGAACCGGAAATCTATTGCAAGGTAGCGGAAGCCGAACGCTATGCGGCGGCCCTGAAGCCGGTGCTGTTTACCGGGTCCTATGTCGATCTGCATCAAGAGGTCTATGCGCAGTCGCGCGGACAAGATGCCCTGCGCGACAAACTCCCCTCGCTCGACCACGATGGTCGCCAGCGCATCCAGCGCATCGAGGGGGTCTGCGAAAAAGTGGCCGGCACCTTGAACTATCACGCCTTTATCACGCGCGATCGACGACAAGCCCGCATCCTGTTGCGCGTGCGCGACGTGGGTACCCGGGAGACACTGCGCTTGATCGACCAGTTGGAACACAAGCTGGCCGAGCTATTTCCGGCCGAGACCGGAATTGACTTTCGTTTGACCGGCGACGCCTATTTGAATGCCAAGGCCATGGACGGTTTTGTACGCGATCTGTTCAATTCGATGTTCGGCGCGTCGCTGGTCATTTTCGGGTTGATCGCGGTGCTGTTTCGTTCGCTGCGCATCGGCCTGATCGCCATTCCACCGAACTTCATCCCCCTGGGCGTCACGCTAGGATACATCGGCCTGCGTGGATACGACCTGAACGCCAGCAACGTGATTGTGTTTTCGATTAGCTTGGGAATCGCGGTCGACGACACCATCCATTTTCTATCGCGCTTTCGCGAAGAGCATCGCTTGGGCGGCAGCATGGTCGATATCGTGGTGCGCTGCTATCTGGGCACGGGCCGTTCGATCATGATTACCAGCGTGTTGATTGTGAGCGGACTGTCGATCTTGTTGATCTCCGATTTTGTTCCCACCCGACGCTTTGGCGAATTGACGGCCGTGACCATGACCGCGGCATTGTTTGGCGACTTGCTGCTGTTGCCGGCCTGCATCGTGCTGTTCTGGCGCGACCGCCAACCTACGGCGGTGGTCGCGACGACCAATGCCGCACCAGGCCAGGTGGCCGAGGCCATCACCGCGGCCTAACAATCCGGCGCCGCCCAGTTGCCTCTGCGGGTACACCTTCCAGACCCTTCCTTCCCGACCCCCCTTCCCGACCCCCCTTCCCGACCATTCGGGCGGCCCCAGCATCGTCCGCGAACTGGGCCGCTGGCCGGCCAGGCCAGACCACGCCGATCGGCCGTTTCCAGGGATTCACTCGCATGGCGTCGCTAGGCTTCATCGACCTGCATTCGCACTTGCTACCCGGCATCGACGACGGTTGCGCCAGCTACGATCAAGCCTTGAACTGCATTCGACAACTGCACGCCGCGGGTTTTGTGGGCAGCGTTTGCACACCGCACATGCGCCGCGATGAGTATCCAGACAACACACCCGCCAACGTGGCGGTCGCCGTCGAACAGTTGGCCCAACGGGTGGCCGATGCAGGTCTCGAATATCGTCTGTGGCCCGGTGGCGAGGTGCGAATTGCCTCCACCACCGTCGCCGATTTTGAAGCGCACGGCGTGCCGACCCTGGGCTCGGGCCGGGCCGTGCTGATCGACCACTGGGGTGCGTTCTGGCCCCCTGATGGCGACGCGGTTTGCGAGTATTTGTTGGCCCGCGGCTTCCAGGTAATCTTGGCGCACCCCGAGCGTATGGAATTCCTGCTGGAAGACATCGAACAACTGGTCCAGCGACTAGTGGGTTGGGGGGTGTTGCTGCAAGGCAACCTGAACAGCGTGGCGGGGCGCGAAGGGGTTCGAGCGGCGGCCTTTGCCGAACGCTACCTGGATCGCCAGCAATATTGGGTATTGGCTAGCGACACGCACCATCCGGCCGGACTGCCAGGTCGTTTGGCCGGTTTGGCGGCTGTGATGGAACAGCGCGGGCAACAAGCAGCCGAATTGCTGCTAGCGATACGCCCGGCCGCGCTGTTGACGAGCGGCTGATCTCCGGCGCAACCGCGGGTTGCACACGGGCCCAGGTAGCCAGACAGCGCGTGTCCGGGGCACGTGCCGCGCCGAGATTGCTGAAACGACTGGCTGGGTCGCACAAGTTGTGCCGATAAATCCGTAGGGGTAGTGCGCGCAAGGCTACCCTTTTGGGGGCTCCACAAATGGTGGGGCTAGGGGGTTGCGGTAACAACAGTTAAGCGGGAATTTTGGGAAGATTTGTTTGAATATCGAGTGCGAGCTCCATACGATTGCCAGAAACAAACCGATTGCAATTCGGGTTGGGTTCGGGCTGTCGGGGGCGACGTCCGAGTGTGGGGGCGATCGTGTGGGGTTTCGATCGCCGGTATTTCGCCAAACTCGATAGCTAGAGAATCTTTCGCGCAAGCACCAAGCAAGTACGCCCGAACCCGAAGAGGCCGCATAGGTGTTGGACAGCGTCTGGAAGAACGTCTGGCAGCGCGCCGAAAAGCGCCCAGCGCGTCGCTCGCTCAACGTAGAGCAACTCGATCGCCGCGAGTTGCTTAGCGCGACGTCGTTGGCTGCCGGTTACAGCGGCGGCTTCACGCCGCAGGCGCCGAGCGATGCCTCGACCACCGTTGGCAACCAGGTACGTTTTCCGGCGCGCGATGTGTTGCAATACCTGGCCGACAACGGCCTCTCGACACAGAACACGCTGTCGAAGATTTTGTCGCGGCTGAATTTTCAAGACACGTTTGAAGCGCTGTCCGCGACAGAAGCTGCCACCCTGTTGGTCAACCGCGGCACGGTGCGCGGATATACCGATGTCGCGGCGCTGTTGGCGGTGCTGCCCAGCCGGGGTGTCGACATTTCGCACCTCCGCCCCGATGGCGTGCTGACCGCACTGGATACCGCCAAGAACGGTGGGCTGCTCAATCGTTCGGCGGTGCAAGCGAAGCGGGACCTGGAAACGTTGTTCAACGCGGGTGACGGCAGCCGGCTGTTGTTCCTCGATGCGTTTGAAACGCGCAACCTGCTGACGCTGCTCGACGACACGTTCACCACCTCGGCCAGCGACGTGCGGCGCAAACTGGCGGCCTTCACCTCGAACAACCTCCCCGCCGATCAGACCGACCCCAAAAGTCCGACCTATGTCGCGAACTTGCTACCGATCGAGTCGGCGAACATCAACGGCGAAGGGGTCACGGCGCGGCTGCCCGACGCGCAGACGGGATTGAACGCGCTGAAAAAACTCCCCGCCGGACGCCGGGTGTTGTTCACGCAGAACCTGCACCTGGTGGAAGGTTTCGGCGCCCGCAACGGGTTTCTGAATAACTTCATCGACCTGTACGATTCGACCGGGCGGCGCTACGACTATTTCATGGTCTGGGCCGATGAGTGGGAGAAAATCGTTCGCAGCCGGTTCGACAATTACTTCCGGCAACTGAAGCTCTTGGCACAGTCGCAATTGGTCGACACGGGCCAGTGGTCGTCGGTGAACGAGGCCTTGGACCTGTTCGTGTTGGACATGGAAGACAAGAGCCAGTCGTACCAGGAACTGCGCGGCGACCGCCGTGTCGACCCGCTGACGAACCCCACGCAGACCGTGTGGCAGGCCATGCTGGGAGACTCGCGCTGGGGCGCCTTGAAAACCAAGATGTTGGCGGCGGGATTGTCGGAAAACGATCTGTCGCTGAATGTGCTCCCCACCTGGGACCTGAACGGCCGCGATCCGCGGATTGCCATCTGGAATGCCGTGATGGAGGAACAACGGGCGGGGTATTTGAACCGCGCGCTGTACGACCAGATTCGCAAGTATTTCCCCAATGCTCGGATGTCGAACTACGGCAACTACTATCACAGTACCACGCTGCCGACGGGCGATTTCTCGCGCATGTCCGATAGCTCCGAGTCGATCGGCTCGCTGGTCGGTACCTCGCAAGCCGACAATTTCTATGGCCAGCTAGACGTGATCGAAACACAGGACCCCGACCGGCCTGTCATTTCCCCGTTGACCCCCCCAGACAACAAGATTCGCTTCGTCGACTTCACGCCGATCTATCGCAACCCGGCACGCCCCAAGTCCAACGAGATCGTGGGCGGCACGGTGGTGCTAACGCTGTTCGAAAATGTCCAGGGCCTCGCGCCGGGTGACGAAATCACGCTGCTCAATCGCGGCGGCACCTTCATGGACATCGACTACCAAGGCATCTATACGGCGCAGGCCGTTGGCACGCGCGTCGTCGATGGGGTGACGCTGACCACGGTCACATTCACCATGACCACTACCCGTAATCTACCCGACCACGACCTCACGTCGCGGGGGAATTCGGGCCTGGCCGCGTACATGACCGTGTTCGATAGTTACCAGGCGTTTGTCTTCGATGCCAAACTGGCGCGCACGCTTTCGGCCACCTCGACCCGAGAAATAACTCCCTGGGTCGCGTCGCCCAATTACTTGAATTTCCGCTACGGTTTCGACTACCAGCACTGGCAGGAAGATGTCTTCCACCTGGGCCTGTCGGGTGCCAAGGATTTTCTGTACTGGCGCTACAGCGTGATGGGGCTGGACCCCGAGGGAAATACGATCGCGGATCGGGTGCTGAAACGGCTCGACGACCTGATCGGGTTCCAGAACGCGCGGCCCCTGTCGTTCGACTATCCCGAATGGGAGGACGGCTTCGTGCTCAGCGGCATGGAAGCCGGAGGGCGGCGCCTGTGGCGCGTGACTCCCAACCCGGATGTGCCCTTTACGATCACCCAAAGCGTGGTCAGCAATGTGAATCTGGTCACCATCCAAAGCGGTACCGACGCGCCGTTGGTCCTACGCCACGCCACGCTGGCAGATACCTCGCTCGACCCCATGCAGGGAACAGGGCGGCCCCTGGGTTACTGGATTTTGCAGTCCAAGGCACCCAACGATCTGCTGACGGGCACGGTCGATGCCACCTTCACGGCGGTGCAAGGCGCGCTGGCCGGGCGGCCCCTATCCGTGGCCGGGCCCGCCACGGGCGTGCGCGGACAAACGCTCACCTTTACTCTGACTCCGGAACTGCTGGCGACCAACGAAACTGGCAACTTCACCTTCAATATCGACTGGAACGGCGACGGCACCGCTGAAGAGATCGTGGTCGGCCCCGCCGGGCGCCAGGTCACGCACATCTTTGCCGACATTGGCACCTATCGAGTGGCGGTCAATTCCATCGGCCCGACGGGCGTGGTGCGATTGGGTTCGGCGACCACGGTCATCTCGCAGTGGGCATTGCAACCCAACCCCACGCGACCCGATCTGACCGATTTTGTTTTCGGCGGCGGACCGGCCCACGAAAGCTTCACGATTACTTCGTCGGCGCCAGGTGTTGTGACCTTGACCAAAGGCGTGATTGGTTCCACTGGGTCGTCCACGGTGACCGGGCCCATTTCAGGTGTGACCGGCAGAGTGGTGGTGTTTGGTCAGGGAGGTAACGACCTGTTGTCGGCCGAGGGTTTTGCCAGTTCTATAGAGTTCCATGGTGGCACGGGCGACGACACGCTGCTCGGAGGCAGCGGCGATGACCTGTTGTATGGCGAAGACGGCGCGGATTCGCACGTGGGTGGCCTTGGCAACGATTCGATCTACGGCGGCACCGGGGACGACGTGGCCCAAGGTGGAGATGGGTTCGACGTGCTGGTGGGCGAAGACGGCGATGACTCGCTCGACGGCGGACTGAGCAACGACGTGCTCTTGGGGCGCGGCGGCAACGATACCCTGCTAGGTGGCCTCGGCTTCGACTTCCTGTTGGGAGACGATGGAGACGATGTGCTCGAAGGGGGAGACGATTCCGATTGGCTGTTTGGTGGCGCCGGCAACGATATCTTGCTCGGCGGCGCCGGCGACGACCGCTTGCGCGGCGACGCTGGTCGCAACTTGTCGATCGGCGGCGCGGGCCGCGACCTGCTCGAAGTGACCGGCACCGATGGCGACCTGATCGTGGCCGGCACCACCGCCTTCGATGCCAATCGCGCGGCACTGTCCACCATTCTCGCCGAATGGGCCAGCACCCGCAGTTATGCACTCCGCGTGGCCAACATCGGCGGCACCGGCACCGGTACCCGACTGAATGGCAACAATTTCTTGCGCACCGGCACGGTGCTCGACGATGCGGCCGTCGATAGCTTGGTGGGCGGGGTGGCCACGTTAGATTGGCTGCTGTACAACCTGCTTCAAGACACGAAGTCCTAGTGCCGACTGCAAGCGGTCCGCTCTAGCATTCGACGCGCCTGCTCGTGCCGACTGCTTGGGTGAACGAGCGCCCCGAAACGTGCGCCCCGGTGCTGCGTGAGTGTCTGGCGGGCGGCTTGCCACTTGCCGTCTCGCCCAGGCACGGCTGGGAAGGCCCGATCTTGGCCCCCAGCGCAAGATTTGGTCATATGCCCCTGGCGTTCACGGCGGGGACCCGTGCCCCGGACGCGCCGCCCCAGGCGGCCACCCACGACGAATCGCGGCCGGGTGTCACGCTCGAACATTTTCAATCGCAGGCTTGTACCGACAATCGCATGGACACATCGACTTCTCAACCTGCCTGGCAACCCCTGTCCGCGCTGGAACGGCGCATCGTGGGTGTGCTAGTGGAAAAGGCCAAGACCACGCCCGAGCAGTATCCGCTTTCGCTAAATGCCTTGCGCAATGGCTGCAATCAAAAGAACAATCGCCATCCATTGGTGCAGGTGGAAGAAAGCGATCTGGAACCGGCCCTTGACCGTTTGAAACACGCAGGTGCGGTCACCGAGGTGGTGGGGGGGGGTCGAGTTGGCCGTTTTCGCCACCATCTTTACGAGTGGTTGGGGGTCGACAAAGTGGAACTGGCCGTCATGGCCGAACTTTTGTTGCGCGGAGCGCAAACCATTGGCGAACTTCGTGGCCGCGCCGCGCGCATGGAGCCCATCGCCGATGTGGCGGCCTTGCGACCGGTGGTGGCCGCACTCGAGGCGCGAGGGCTCGTGGTGTCGCTCTCGAACCCCGGCCGCGGACACGTGGTAACGCATGGTTTGTATCGCCCCGAGGAAATGGAAAAAGTACGCCGGCAGGCCGCGGTCGAGTTTGGATCCGACCTGGCAACGGCCGCGGCCACGGCCACGGCCACGCCACCGCGCGGCACCCCGCCACGCGAGCTACCGCCGCGAGAAGCCGTTTTGTCCGCGACCACCGCGGCCAGCGCGGAACCAGGTGCGCCCCCCACCGGCGCGGCCAGCTCACCGTTGCTGGCTGCGGAAGTGCAAACACTACGGCAGGGTCTGGCCGAACTGCGGCGTGAACTCGCTGACCTGCGCGGCGAGTTGGCCTCGCTGCGTACCAGACTGGACTCGCTGACAGACACGGCCAGTGAAACCGCGACCACCGCCAGCGACACCGCGGCGGCCCTGGCGCGATTGCAACAGGACCTAGGAACTGGCTAATTGGCGATAGCGCGCTTCCAAGTCGCGCTGACAATTGGCGCTGATAAGTTGCGCTCTTGACACGCGCACCCAGGTGGCACGCCGTGCCGGGGGACGCTTCCCGCGGTTGCACCGGTCCGCGATTTTGCCGGTTCCGGGTCGTGGGCCAGGTTCCCGCCCAGCACGTAAGTGGTTGGGCGGCAACACAGACCAGAGTGCTCCGCGAATTCGCTCAAT
>CAYSXM010000180.1:0-7452 GCA_964434905.1 uncultured Pirellulales bacterium
CTTGTAAGGCGAACTGCTGGTCGTGGTGTAGCTGCCGCTGGCAATGCCCGTGGTGGTGGGCAACCCTGGCCGGGCAACGCTGCCGGTGAAATAGTCGACCCGCCATGCGAGCGAGGCCGCGCCCAAGGCACCGTCTTGCGCATCGCTGGCCGAACCAGCGAACTGGATCACGTCGCCGTAGCCAAAGGTTGAGGCCACCACCGGGGAACTAATCACGGGCAGGGGCGCGGTGTTGGCGGTAACCGTCAGCGTGGCCACGGCGCTGGTCACGTTGCCCGCGCCGTTGCTGACCACCACTCGAAACTGCGCGCCGTTGTCTGCCAAGCTCAACACCGCGGTGGTGTAGCTGGCCGCGTTGGCGCCGGAAATGTTCACGCCGTTCTTTTGCCACTGATAGCCGAGTGGCTGCGCGCCGCTGGCCACCACGGCAAACGTGGCGGTGCCCCCGACGGTGGCGGTTCGATTCGCCGGAGGCACGCTGATCGCAGGGGTGCCGGTGCCTGCATACGCCACCCGAAACACCGAACCACCTGGCAAGTTGGGCCCGCCGCTGGGGTCGGCAGTGCCCCGTGCCAGGTAATACAGGGCCCCGTCGGGGCCTAGCCGAATGTCGACTGGCCCGCCCGCCGCCGTGGTGCGCAACGTGGTATAGGTCGTGGGATTGGCCGGATCGATCCAGCGAATCTCGCCCAGCACGTATTCGTTGAAGAAATACTTCCCCTCGTAGCCGGCTGGAAACGTGGCAACTGCCGGGTTGTAAAAATCGCCCCCGGTAATTGCGAACCCCACCGCGTGGCTGTAAGCGTGCAGCGGGTCGCGATAGACGCCGAAATCGACTACGGGCGCGGTCGCTTGGGGCCCCTCGGCCACCGGCCAACCATAGTTGGCCCCCGCTTGTCCTTGGTTGATTTCTTCCCAGCCGCTGCCCCCCACATCGTTGATCAGTATCTTGCCCGTGCCTGGCTGCACGGCAAACGTAAAGGCATTGCGTAGCCCCAGGGCCCAGATCGCGCGGTACTTGCCCGCCACGGTGTTGTAGAACGGGTTATCGCTGGGAATCGTGCCATCGGCGTTCAGCCGCAGCAATTTGCCGTGCAAGGTGTTCATATGGCCCGAGCTATTGGCGTCGGCATTGTCGCCCGACGAAACATACAGCTTGCCATCGGCGCCAAAGTGCAAGGCCCCGCCCACGTGGTAATGGGCCACGTGGTCATCCAGATCGAACAGTTTCAGCAAACTGCCCGGCACCAGGGTGTCGCCGCTTGCCGTGATCCGCGCCACCACGTTGTGCCGCGTGGGGGCGAGCACCGTGTAGGTCACGTACATGTAACCGTTCGCCGCGAAGTTGGGGTCCAAGGTCAAACCCACCAGGCCCTCTTCGTCATCGGCCGTGGTAGGCACCGTGGTCAAGGGCGTCGTCAATAGCGCGCCGTTCTTGATGATCCGAATTCTGCCAGCCTGCTCGGCCACGAAGATTCGGCCGTCGGGCGCAATCGCCATGGTCACCGGGCCGTTCAACTGGTTGGTCAACTGGGTTTCCGTGAACCCCAAGCTGCCGTCCAGAATGGTCAGGCTGGCCGTCGATTGTGCGCCAAGCGTGGCGCCCCCTGTGGGGCTCGACAACAGCAGTTGCAAACTCTCGTTCGCTTCGGCCAGGCTGTCGGTGCGCGTACGCACGGTAAATGTTTGCGAGGTCTGGCCCGCGCCAAAGCCGAGCACGCCGGAACCAGCGTCGTAGTCGCTACCCGCCGTGGCCGTGCCGCCTGCGGTCGACCAGTTCACGTTCGACGACGTCGACAAGTTGCCCGATCGGGTCACCGTTACCAGCGCCGTGCCGCCGTTCTCGCCAACATAAAAATTGGCGGTGCTGAACTGGAAGATGCCTGACAACAAGCGACGGGCTTCCAACCGTTCCGGACCGCGGGCGCGCCCTACCCGCTCGAATTCAATTCGCATGCTGCAGAACCCAGATGGATGTTCGCCCGCCAAGCTCCCTCAGTTAAACACCCCACACCGCGGGCCGCAACCTGGAAACCGTCTCACCCCAAGGCCGGCCGGAAACAATCCACGCCGGGTGGTTGGCAGCACAAACCACTCGACGCCCCCCCAACGGGTCGCGCTACCAGGCCTCGCGTGCACGGGCCGCGCTACCAGGTCTTCGAAAAGCGCCGGCAGGGCATTTGATCCAGAACTTGCTACTCGGAACGCTGGCCGTGATGGGTCGCCTGTTGCACGTCGGTCGAAATCGATTCGCCAAACTCGGCGGCCACGCGCGCCATGACCGCGGGATCGGCAAACACGACCTTGAGGTATTGACTGCTCGTGGACAGCAGCACGAAACGATCGGCGCTCTGCAGGTCGGTCAAGGCACGGTCCAGCATTGCCAGCACGCGCGCGACATCGTACCGATCGCCTTGGTTGCGCAAATGGCCGCGATAGACCTGGTTCCCAGCGACGAATGACAACCAGAAGTCCGCGTCATCGTCCTCGAGGTCGGCGCGCGGCCAGGTCTGCGCAACGTCGGTCACCTGCAAACGACCCCTGGTCAGACCGACCAGGTCGTGGACCAACCGTGCGTGGGGTGCCGGCACAATGCCACATTCGGAGTCCAGCTCCAATGCCCGGCCTCCCAGTACCAGCAATTCGAGTAACGTCGGTACGCGCGCGGCCCCCTGGGATGCCGCCGGCTTCGCCTGCCAGGTAGCCAGCGCGGTGGTGAATTGCTGGTCTGTGAGCAGTTCCTGTCCCACGATAGTGCTCTGCAGCCGTTCCAGATAGTGTTCCTCGGCCACGGGGCCCAACACCTGGCGATCGGCCTGCGACAGGCGTGGCAACAGCCAGCGCAGCTTCGCACGCGCCGTGTCGTGGTCGATGGCCGCCAACAGCTTGCAGCCGCGTAGCAAGCCGTCTGGATCGGACCGTGCCGCTCGAGCAGCCACCTGGTCGATCAGGCGCTCGCGTTCCAGCTTGTCGCCCAGTTCCCGCACCACCTCCTCGAGGGTATCTGCCCACTCGGCCTGATCGAGTCGCTCCAAAAGCTTGTCGGTTCCCGCGCTTGGCCCCAGCGCCCGCACTAGCGCCGCCAGCAGCCGGCACGTGGCGTAGCCCTCCGGGTCGAGTGGTTGTTGCTCGAGCCAGTTCCGGTCGCTGGGGCCGCTCGTTTCGACCAGCGCCCACCAAACCTCTTGGTGAGGCCACAACGATTCACCTTCCAGGTTGGCGTCGTTCGGGGTTCGCGCCAACAGTTCCAACAACTCGTCCCGCGCCCGCTTGCGCACGGAGGGGTCGTCGCTGGCGGCGAAGAATTCCAGAAGCGGTGTGGCAAACGTGGTGTCTTCTTCGTGCGCGAAGGCATGCACCGCGCGAACGGTCGCGTCCCACGCTCCCTCGGCCGGCAGATATTCCAACAGCGCGATGGCCACGGCCCTGCGGTTTGCTAGTCGTGGATGCACGAGCGCTTCCATCAATGGCCCGCGACACTCGGGAAGATGCAAGACGCCAGCGGTCCGTGCCGCGGCCTCGATCAAGGTGTCCTCGGACGCGGCCAGGTCGAGCACCAGGGCCGGGGCCAGGCCGGGCACCTGGCGCCAGGCTGCCAGGTATGCGCCATCATCCCATTCACCAGGACGCCGCAGCACCTGGACCAGGGACCAGACACGAATCCGTGACGCAGCGGCCCCTTCCGCCAGCACGCGGCCCAAGAACTCGCGCCCCAGGGGTTGATCGTGCGACACCAACACCCCGGCCGCATCGACCGCAGCCAGGTCTGCCGGACCCGCGACCAGCATGGCGGCTAGCCGTTCGAAAGCGGGCGACCCCTGTTCGCCCGCCAGGCGGCTGACGTCGACCGCGTCGTAAGTCGCTTCCGTGCCCAAGGTTTGCAATGCCTGCTGCAAATCGCGCTCGCGCGCGAACTCCGCTTGGCGCCGCGCGGTGGACAGCGCGGCAGGCGACGCATCGACGGACAACCAGCTAGGGTTGGTCTCGGCCGATGGCGTTGCCTGAGACACCGTGCCAGCACGGTGACAGCCGGCGGTGAACAACAAACCGGCAAGCACTAGACCCCGCGCGGCCATCGGCATTGGTCGTCGCCTTCCTGTTTTTCCCTAGCACAACTGGCCGGCATTATCGGTCAGGTGCGGCCGCCGATGGCGCGCCAGGTCCGCCTTGATGACCGCTGTTCGAGCGGGGCGACGCTCCTCCGGTCGACCGCGTTACGGCCTCGGCGCCCGCCAGACATGCGCTCCAAGCCGCTTCGAACTCGGTGCGCCTGGCATCGGTCCAATAGGCGTCGAATTCAGCCCGGGCCGACATGGCGCCGGCGTTTTCCCACTCTACAAGCTGGTCGAGATAGGTCACGAGTTTCCGTTTGCCAGCGGCTTGGCGCAAGCGGTCGAAGCGTGCCGCGGCCGAGGCATGGTCGTTCAACCGGCCTAAGAACTCCTGGATTTCCACGACCTGTGGATACAGGGTTTGGCGAAAGCTGGGCTCGAACGCGCCGGCGAACAGCTCCATGGCGTACCGCAATTGCTTCGACACGACGCGAAACTCGTGTACCTGTTCCAGCTCTCCATGCACGTTCTGTTCGGCCAGCCAAAACCGGGCCAGGCTGGCGCGCAGGCTGCGCTCGGCAAAGGCGCGATAGCTGGCCGAAGATTCACCCGACCCCACCGCGCCGTTGAGCTTGGCCAGCAAGCTCTCGATGGTGACACCGAAGTCGCTGCGCTTCCAGCGCCGAAAGATCTTGGCCAGTGGCTCTTGGGCATCGATCCGCTGGGCCTCGAGCAACCGCCGTAATCGTCGCGCGGTACGTTTTTCAGGCGGTGCCGGCAGCTTGTCCAATCGCCCCAGCAACACGTCGAGATCGCGAGCCTCGCCGGCTGCTTGTCGTAGCCGCCGCAAGAACTCGTCGAACCGCGCCGCGCGGCGCGGTGGCAAGAGCGGACCAAACGTCTCGGTCGCCGCGTGCAGCCGCCGCGTGCCCACCCGCAACTGATGCACAAACTCTCGGTCGCGATCTGCCTGTCGGGCGGCGCGTGGCAGGTAATGTGCCACGATGCGCCATCGCGTTTCCAACGCCACCCGAGCCGCGTCGCGCGCCGGCGCACTCGGCACCACGCCCGTCAACCACTTACCACCCTTGGTGCCACCAGGAGCCATGAAACCACTTACCCGTCTACTTTGTTTGGCCTCCTAGCCTGAAGCATCATGAGGCGCTTTGCCTGATGCAGCGCCGCGGAGCGTATCGGGGCACCACGATCGCTGGCGCCAGCAAAGCATTAGCCAGGGGGCGGTCCCAGCGCCTCGGCCAATAGTCGGGATAGCTCTTCGCCGCGTGCGCTGACACTGATTACCTTGCCATCGCGGCCGATCAGAATCACGGTCGGAATGGAGGTCACGCCGTAGTAATCCGACAGCGATCCGCCCCCTTCGGCCGTTTGGGCCTGATCGCTGAGCAACGTGGGCCAGGGAATTTTGTTTTCGACCAGGAATTTGTCGAGCGCGCCGCGATCGTCATCCAGGCTCACGCCCACCACCTCGAACCCGCGCTCGTGATACGCCTCGTAGTTGCGCTGCACGTTGGGGAGTTCGGCCACGCACGGGCCGCACCAGGTAGCCCAAAAATCGACGAGCACGACCTTATCCTTCAGCGAAGCCAGATCGAATGTTTCACCCGCCACGGTCGCACCCGAGAACGACGCGAAGGGGTGACCCACCAATTGCATTCGCCGCGCCGCGCCGGAGAATTGCTTGGCCATGCCCGACACCCGCGCGTCGTCGCTCGAACCGTAGAACTGCGCGAATTCTTGATACGCCTGCACTGCCAACTGGTCGTCGCCCAGTCGATCCAGCATGTTGATCGTTTGATACGCCACGCCAAAATGCTCGGCATCTCGGGGCGCGGCCAGGAGCTGCTCTTTGATTTGGGAATAGAGCGTGGCACGCGCTTCACCCTCGACATTGGCCAGCTCGGGCACCTGCGCCGCGAGCAGCGCTAAATCGGCCTGCGCCGCGAGCGCCGCGTGCGGACCCTGACGCAGCGCCGCCGCGAACGCCTGCAATTGTTCTGTCGCGGTTTTTTCACCCACCCGCGACAGCAACGCCAACGCCTCGATCTTGGTCGCCACGGCCAGCTCGGCCGCCGGACCCTGGGGCTGCGCGGCCAGAATCTGGTCGGCCGCGGCCACCAGTGCCCCACGGGTCTTCTTTACAAACTCGATCACCGCGTCGCGACCACGTGCTTCGGGCCTCATCGCGGTTACTTGTTCGATGAATTTGGTCAGGTCGTCGACCGAACCCTGGGGCACAGCCAAAGGATCGGCTGTGGAAGCGGCGGGCGAATCGGCAGTGGTTGCTTGTGCCAAGAGGCGCGCCGGCTCGTACCCCGCGGCAAACCCGATTACGGCTGCCAGCCCCAGCAGCCATGGTCGCTCGAACCTCGCTCTGCCGCGCCGCGCCAAGCGAAACCAAAAGTTGTCAAGGCAGCTTGAATTTTGCATGATAGAAAAACCTTGAGTTTGACGTCTTGCGTGCGACCAGCAGGCTCATGAATAATTCGGGCTAAGGGGAGTGGGTCAGCCAGGCATTGTTCTCGCGGCGCGCAGGCCGCGCGCGGCGAGGAACGGTGCATGGTACCGTGCCCCCCCAGTCAACGACTAGCGGAGAACCGGCCCCCCCCCGGCGCAACGGCAGTTTAGCCGAAAAGATGCCCCCCGACCGCCTGGCGCGCGGATGGTTCCCGGCTTCCTGTTCGAGGTGGTTCGGGTTGCGGCGCAGGCCGCTGGCAGTCGCCGTGATCGGCGCCCGGGCCGAGGGCCTTTGAATCGGCCGCCAGGCTCAACCACTATTACCTTGCCACTTTGGGTGATTCGATGGTCTCGCTACCTGTTGCCAATGGCACTCGTGTAAGTCAACCTTGCCTGCGCCATGCCTGCCGCTGGTGGGCCGCGCCGGCGCTATGGGTCACCGCGCTGGCGGTGGCGGCCGCGGCTGGCACCCGAGCCTGCGCGGCCGATGCACCGGCGACGAATCCTTCGCCGGCGCGTCGCTACGAAAACCGCTTGCATCCCTTAGCCAATGCGCAGCCGCTGTTGGCCGACTTCCCTGAATATTGCGAGCCGGTCGAGGAAACGCGGCGGTTCGAGGCGCCGCCCCTGGTGGTCGACGAGGGGGGCGACCTCGATGTCCGCGCCTGGCGGTTTTCCTACAACGCACGCGCGGTGATTGAGATTCCCAACCGCTTGCGCAGCCGCGAGACCGCGCTGATCGTGGTGCATCCGTGGGGCATCGACGATGGTCAAGGTTGGGACTCACCGCGACCGGCCGGCGTGGCGCATTGTTGCACGCCCGAGAAGAACCAGATCTTCAATCACCATGTGCGCGATGTGGTGAACCCGCTTGTGGAACGCTTGCGCCCCGCGGTCAAGGTGGTGGGGTACAGCCTGCCCGGCG
>CAYSXM010000181.1:0-7429 GCA_964434905.1 uncultured Pirellulales bacterium
CTCCGCGAATTCGCTCAATTCCAAGATCAAACTTTGACGGAGCACTAGTTCAGCATCTTCTCGGCGTCGGCCACGATCGAGTCGATGACGGCGTCGCTCAGTCCACCGGCTGCCAACGAATAGTTCGCCAGCACCTTGCCCGAGTTGTATACCAACACCGTCACGTCTGCGTCCGGGTTGAGGTGGTACGACGTCGGACCATTTTGGTGGTCCACAGGCACCACCACGGCGACATGCGCGACCTTTTGCTTCGCCGCCAATTCGCGGGCCGCACTTTCAGCCGCGCTCTTGTCGGCCGCCAATACATTAACAAATGCTCGCAGCTTCGCATCCTTGTGCTCGGCCACTTCCGCGTCCAGCTTCTTGGTCAACTTGGCCAAACTCGCATCCGCGGTGCGCGCGAAAACCATCACCACCGGGCTGTTGCCATACTTGCAGCGATAGCACAGCTCTTCGCCAGCGGTCACTCCATCACCCACGGCGCCACCTACCTTGACCACGTCGAACGCGCCCACAAAATCACCCGTCGAAGGGCCACTTTGCAGCTCGGCCGCAACCGCCCAAGTAGCCGCGGCGCACAACATTGCTCCGGCTAGGCCCATTGCCAGCTTACTCATCCAATTGCTCCTTCAAAAAAACCGTGATGCTCTCAGGCGGCGCCAAACCACGCACAGGCGACACGCCTGCCCTGGCCCGTCTTGGTCCGCCACACCTCGGGAAACTCCCCGGCCGTGTTCGGCTGGCTCAGTATACGGAGCTTGGCCACGTCAGGTTCATTTTGGCAGCCAAAACCGGTAATTTTCCAGCGGCGTGCCACGCCGCTCCGCGCTGGCACCCCCACTATCCCCCGCCAATGGCCGGTAGGAAATGCACCTCGCTGGCTGGCCCCACCTTGGCCGCCAGCCCCCGATTGGTCATCACCCCATCGACCGACACCGCCAAACCCGGCGCCAAGCCTTCGCCGCACGCCAAGCGCGCGGCCAGCCCGGGAAACGTCTGTCCTAGGGCCACAAGCACTTGCCGCACGCTTTCGCCCTCGACAACGACCTGTGTCTGACCTTGAGCCAGATTACGCAGGGGCGCCGGAATATACACAGTGGCCATTGGTCACCCTGGATGATTCATGAACTTCGTCGCGAGGAGTCGAAGGTGTTGTGGCTGTCAGGAAAGCCGCGATCAGGTGCCACTGACTTTGCCAGTGCTCTGGAGCGTATTGGTGAATACGTGAGTCAGCGGCGATTGCGGTTAGACTCTAGAGACGCGACACGTTCGGCTCTGCAGCAATAGGCTCATGAATAGTCCGGAGTTATAGCCTGTTGGCGTCCGCCACGCCCTACGTCGCCACGCCTCAGCTCGATTTCGAGCGTGGCGCGGCCATCGCCGCGTAAACCCGGGGGGGCGACATCGGCAATTCGGTCATCCGTACGCCGGTAGCCCGATATACTGCCGCGGCCAGCGCGGCCGGGGGGGGAACGATCGGCGTTTCTCCCACCCCGCGCACGCCATACGGATGATCCGGATTGGGCACCTCGACAATGATCGTTTCGATCATTGGCAAATCCAACGCGGTGGGCATGCGATAGTCCAGATAGCTGGCGTTGGTCATCCGCCCGCGGTCATCGAACAAATACTCTTCGTGCAGCGCCCATCCAATGCCTTGGGCCGAGCCACCCTGCATCTGCCCCTCGACATAGCTGGGGTGAATCGCGGTGCCGACATCTTGCACGGCCGTGTACCGCAGTACGGTGGTCTTGCCCGTTTCCGGATCCACCTCTACATCGGCAATGTGCACGCCGAAGCCGTTCGTGGCCCCTTGGGGATCGACCGAGGCACGCCCCACCACCGGCCCCCCTGTGTGCTGCAACTTGCCGGCCAGTTCCTTGAAACCCAGTGACTTGTCGCCATGCCTAAAACGCCCCTCGGCAAATGTCACTTGCGCGGCCGTGCATTCCCACAACTGCGCCGCGCGCTCGCCCATCTGCCGCACGATATCCAGTCCCACGTGATATGCCGCCATGCCCGTGGCGAACGTCACGCGACTTCCCCCGGTCACGTCGGTATAGCCCACGCTGTCGGTGTCGGCGACCTGCGGCAGCACGTCGTGGGCGCCAATGCCCAGTGTTTCGGCCAACTGCATTGCCACACTGGTACGCGTGCCGCCAATGTCGGTGGAACCCTCGACCAGCGACACGGTGCCATCGGAATTCACATGTGCCGACGCAGCCGACTTCAGACCAATGTTGAACCAGAAACCACAGGCAACTCCTCGGCCCCGGTGCGGACCAGCTAGCTTGGACTGCCAATGAGGCGATTGGCGTGCCGCCTCCAACGTCTCTACCAAACCGATCCGCGGATACGTCGGCCCATCCACGCGCCGCACTCCCTGTTTGGCCGCGTTTTTCAATCGAAATTCGATCGGGTCCATGCCCAATCGCTCGGCCAATTCGTCAATCACCGATTCCGTGGCAAACGCCGCTTGCGTCGAACCCGGTGCCCGATAAGCCGCCGTCTTCGGCTTGTTCATGCACACGTCGAACCCGTCGACCTTGGCGTTCCTCAAGTCGTAGCAACTGAACACGCACATGCAGCCTGGGCCAATCATGCCCCCAGGAAATGCGCCCGCGTCGTAGGCCAACCACGCTTCGCCCGCAGTCAAGCGGCCGTCTTTCTTGGCCCCCAGCTTCACGCGCATGAAGGAACCTGGCGTCGGCCCCGTTCCCTCAAAGACCTCGTCTCGCCCCATCACCATTTTCACCGGCCGACCGCATTTCCGGCTCAAAATGGCCGCTACGGGCTCAAGATAAACCGGAATCTTTCCACCAAAGCCTCCCCCGATTTCACAGGGGACGACGGTCACTCTCGACACGGGCAAGTCCAACAGCTCGGCTGTCTGTTGGCGACAGGTAAACGACCCCTGTGTCGAGGTCCAGATCTTTAAGTGGCCATCCGCGCTCCACAGCGCCGTCGAGACGTGGGGCTCGATGTAGCCCTGGTGAACCGTGGCGGTCTTGAACTCGCGCTCGATCACCACGTCGGCCTCGGCAAACCCTTGAGCCACGTCGCCCACTTCAAACTGAATATGCAGCGCCACGTTGGTGGGGCGATCGCTGCGGTCTCCCAAGCCTCCGGTGCGTAAGTCGCCGTGCAAGATCGGCGCATCATCCCGCATCGCGTCAAGCACCCAGGTCACCGCCGGCAATGGTTCGTACTCCACCTTAATCAGCCGCAGCGCCTCTTCGGCCAGATGGGTCGAACGGGCCGCCACCGCGGCCACCGCCTGCCCCTTGTAAAGCACCTTGCCGACCGCCAAGCAGTTCGACGCCAAGTGCGCCAGATTCACCGCCCCCTCACCCAACTCCGCGATCTTGTTGGTCAAGTTCGGCCAGTCGGCCCCCGTCGCCACCGCGTAAACGCCCGGTAACCGCAGCGCCGTCGACACGTCGATCGATTTGATTCGTGCGTGCGCGTGGGGGCTGCGCAGAATGCGTCCCTGGGCCGCGTTCGGTAAGTGCAAGTCGTTGCCGTACACGGCACGCCCGGTCACCTTGTCGACACCGTCGTGCCGCACGGGCCGCGTGCCCACTACCTTGTAACGCGTAGCAGCGCCAGAATCCGATTTCATGCGAGGGTACCTTAGCGGGTGGTCGCGGGTGTTTGCTGTGCGGCGTGTTGCACGGCGCGCACAATCTTGTCGTAGCCCGTGCAACGGCACAAATTTCCCGCCAACTGGAAGCGGATTTCGTGTTCGCTGGGGTGTGGATTCTGGTCGAGTAGCGCTTTGGCGGCCATCAAGAACCCCGGCGTGCAAATGCCACATTGCAGGGCCGCGTCTTCCAAGAAGCATTGCTGCAGCGGATGCAGCCGGCCGTCGGTGGCCAGCCCCTCGATGGTGTCCAGGCGTGCCCCCTCGACTTCCACGCCCAGCACCAAGCAACTGTTCACTGGCTGCCCGTCTAGCAACACCGTGCACGCGCCGCAGTTGCCGTTGTTGCAACCTTCTTTGGCACCATTCAATTGCAAGGTATCGCGCAGCACTTCCAACAGGCTTTGTCGAGGTTCGCAGAGAAAATCAACCGCTTCACCGTTGATCGTCGCATGAACCTGAGTGCGCTTCGCCACGAGAATTCCTTCTTTGAAGTTTCATTACACGCCGCGAGCACGCGCCACGGCGGCGGCCAGCGTGCGTCGTGTCAGCACGCCCACCAGGTGTCGGCGATACTCGGCCGGGCCACGGCGGTCGGAAATCGGTCGCGCCACCTGCTGCGCCAGTTCGCTCGCCCTGACCAGCGCGGCATCGGTCGGCTCTTGCCCTGCCAACGATTTTGCCGCATCGGCTGCGTCGATCGGGGTCGGACCTACAGCTCCCAGCGCCAGGCGTGCCTGTTCGATGCACTTGCCCTGCGCATCGAGCTGCACCCAGGCCCCCACGCCCACCACGGCAATATCCATTTCGTTGCGCGGAATAAACCGCAGATACGCGCTGCCCGATCGGGCCGTGGGCGCGGGCAGTTCGATGGTCGCCAAAAATTCGCCCCGCCCCAGCACGTTTTTCCCCGGACCGGCGCAAAACTGCCCGGCCGGCACCTGCCGCGCGCCGCCAGGACCCGCCACCTGGCACGTCGCCCCCAGCGCGATCAGCGCGGGAATCGAATCGGCCGCGGGCGATGCGTTGCACAGATTGCCGCCGATGCTGGCGCGCGTCTGAATCTGCCAACCACCGATGATACGCGCCGCGTCGGCCAGTGCCGGATACGCTGCGGCCAGCGCCTCGTCGCCATAAACCTGGGTACAAGGTACCGCTGCACCCAGCCGCAGGCCCTGGCCAGCCGCGAACACGCATTGCCGCAATTCTGGAATGCGCTTTACGTCGACCACCAGATCGGCCTCGCGCAGCCCCTCGCGCAATTGCACGATCAGGTCGGTCCCGCCAGCCAGCACGCGGGCTCGCTCGCCTCGCGCAGACAACAGGCTGACCGCCTCGTCGATGCTCGAAGCCGAGGCATATTCAAAATCTTTCAAGGACACCTCGCCTGGTTGTTGGTGATCGACAGGCACGCTGCTGGCCAAAACAGGCCCCCCGACCAAGCTCGCGGCACACAAAGTATCTAGCCGACCGTGGCCAGTTGCAAGCTGTCTTACGCACGAATCGCAGGTCATTCCAACGCTCCTTGCGGGTCCTGCCACGCGGTGCCCAAGCGCCGACATCGTGGCCACGCGGGGGTGCCCCTGCGCCGCCCGCGCTTGCCGCCCCGATTTCCGGACCGTTAGAATCAGACGTCGTTCGTACCGTCACCCTAGGTTGCCAGGTTGGTGTCGCACAGCCTGCGCTTGCGGGGCGGTTTTCGCCGCGTCACGCGGTGCAATTTTTCCCCAGGCACTAGGAGCCAGATCATGGCCACCGCCGAAGCCGTCGTTCGCCGTCCGCGAATTCAGCAAACCCAGTGCTTCATCGGTGGCCAATGGGTACCGGCCGCTAGTGGAAAAACCTTCGACACCATTCACCCCGCCACGGAAGAGGTCCTGGCCCAGGTGGCCGAAGGCGATGCGGCCGATGTCAACCTGGCGGTCGCCGCGGCGCGCAATGCACTCGAACAGGGACCCTGGGGCAAGATCGACGCCCGCGAACGCGGCCGCCTGATGTACCGCTTGGCCGACTTGATTGAAGCGGAACTCGAAGAGCTAGCGGCTCTGGAATCGCTCGATAACGGCAAACCCATTCGCGATGCGCGCTCCGCGGATTTACCCCTCACCATCGATTGCTTGCGCTACTATGCCGGCTATGCCGACAAGCTGCACGGACAAACCGTCCCCGTGCGCGGAAACTATTTCTGCTACACGCGGCGCGAGCCGGTGGGCGTGGTCGGCCAGATCATTCCCTGGAATTTCCCCATGCTCATGGTCGCCTGGAAGTGGGGACCGGCCCTGGCCGCCGGATGCACCATCGTCATGAAGCCTGCCGAACAAACGCCCCTCACTTGCCTGCGCATGGCGCGCCTGGCTCAAAAGGCCGGCATTCCCGACGGAGTCATCAACGTGGTGCCGGGCTACGGCCCCACCGCGGGCGCAGCGTTGGTCAAGCACCGCGGCGTCGACAAGGTGGCCTTTACCGGCGAACACAAGACCGCCCAAATCATCATGCGCGACGGCTCGGAATCGCTCAAACGGCTGAGCTTCGAACTGGGGGGCAAAAGCCCCAACATCGTCTTTGCCGATGCCGACCTCGAGGCGGCGACACTCGGCGCGCACTTTGGCTTGTACTTCAACCAGGGCCAATGTTGCTGCGCCGGCAGCCGATTGTTCGTACAGGAAAAAGTCTACGACAAATTCCTCGATCGCCTGGTCAGCTTGAATCAACGACGCAAATTGGGCGACCCCCTCGACCCCGCCACCGAACAGGGCCCACAAATCGACCAGGCCCAGTTTGACAAGATCATACACTACATCGATCTGGGCAAGTCAGAGGGAGCCCAGTGCCTGACCGGAGGACAACGCTGGGGAGATCGTGGCTACTTTATCGAACCCACACTGTTTGCCGACGTGAACGACAACATGGCGATCGCCCAGGAAGAAATCTTTGGCCCCGTACTGTCGGTGCTGAGGTTCAAGGATGTCGACGAAATCATCGAACGTGGAAACAACACGTTCTATGGTCTGGCGGCCGCCGTCTGGACTCGCGACGTAGCCAAGGCCCACCGTGTGGCCCACGCGCTCAAGGCCGGCACCGTCTGGGTAAATTGCTACGATGTGTTCGACGCCGCAGCGCCCTTTGGCGGTTATAAAATGAGCGGCCAAGGGCGCGAGTTGGGCGAACGCGGACTCGACGCCTACACCGAATGGAAAACCGTGACGGTCTGCCTCGACTAGTGGCAAGATACGCCGCAAGAATCCTGGTGACATCGCCTACTTGTCAGACGGCGGCCGAAGTGAGGGCTGGTTGCCGCGTGAACAGCGGGCGCAGACGCTGCACGGACCCGGCGGGTCGGGCCCCGCCAGTGCGTCGGTGTCGCTGGCTTTGCCGGTGCGGTGTTCGCTGTCGAGTCGAAATAGGAAATTGCCGCTGGCACCTGCCCAAAGGCCCATCCCAGGATCGCACAAGGCGACTAGGCGAGCACAAGATCGTCTGCGAGCCTACCGTTTCACCACCCTGAAAAATTCAACGAGCCCACGCTCACGGTTCCCATGCGCCAAGTCAACTCTGGCGGCGGCTGGCCGGCCATCGCCTATACCCTGCAAAAGGCCCGCGAAGTTGGCCCCTGGCGGCTATGGCGCGCCATGCGCTCGAACAACGCTTGCAAGACCTGCGCCCTGGGCATGGGCGGCCAGCGCGTCGGCATGCGCAACGAGGCAGGCCACTGGCCCGAGGTCTGCAAGAAGTCGCTCCAGGCGATGGTCGCCGACATGCAGAAGGGGTTGGAGCCCGGCTTCTTCG
>CAYSXM010000182.1:0-7415 GCA_964434905.1 uncultured Pirellulales bacterium
GGCTTGTGAACTGGCGCGGCAGCACCGCTTGCAGGACCATATCGGTTTGCATTTCACACTGACCGAGGGTCCGGCGTTGTCGGCCAGAATTCGACAGTGCCCTCGTTTGTGCAGCCCCGAGGGCCAACTCTGGTTCCGCGTTTCTCGGGCGACATTTCGCCTGGCACGCGACGAACAGTGGGCGCTGGCCGAAGAACTGGGCGCGCAGATTGGCCGCTGCCGCGACGCTGGGTTGCGGCTGACGCACCTCGACTCGCATCACCACGCGCACACCACCTGGGGTGTGACGACGGTGGTGATTGCCGTGGCACGCCAGCAGAGCATTCCGTTTGTGCGGATCTCGCGGAATTGCGGGCCGGGAAAGAGTCTTCCGAAGCGTGTGTATACGGCGGCTTACAATGCCCGGTTGGGGCGTAGCGGCCTGCGCAAGACGCGGTATTTCGGTTCGGCGAATGATTTTGTTCAGTTGCGTGCCACAGGCGCCGTGGATTACACCAACTGCGAACTGATGGTGCACCCACTGGTTGGCGCGGAGGGCGACCTGCTCGACAAGGTACTCGACCAACCGCTGGCCGCAGCTCTGGCCACGGTGGAAGAGCGTCGGCAGGCCACGTCTTTCTCCGGCGCGCGGTACCAACCTTGCTAGGCCGCTAGGTTTTCGTGCGCGGCGGGTGCGAGGCCGAACTGGCTGGCAGCATGCCGGCGTGTTATGCCCCCACCTGGGCGAGCGCGGCCAGGCAGGCCGCGTGCAGGTGCCCGTTGGTGGCCAGCACGCCGCGATTGGCGGCTAGGGTACGACCGTGAGTGAAATCGAAAGGTCGGCCGTGCAGGTCAGTGACGTTTCCCCCGGCTTCCTCGATGACTAGCGACCCGGCGGCCTGGTCCCAGATGCGCTCGCGATAGTCGGGCTGGGATGCCGATAGCAGGCGCAGCATGATCTCGCCGGCACCGGCCGCGAGCACTGCGTATTTCGCTTGGCTATCCATCCTCACGGGTTCGGCCTGAGCGTTCAACAGCGTGGCCACTTCGCCAATCTGGTCGGCGTTGGTGTGCCCCGATTCGACGGATCGCAGCAGCCGCGCGGCAATCGGGTCGCAGCGGTCGGAGACATGCAGCCTGGTGAATTGTCCGCCATCGAGTGGCGATGACCAGGTGCCTTGCCCTCGCGCAGCGACCACCAGGGAACCTGGGCCGCCTGGGTCGGGGCGCTGTGCTTCGGACAGATTGGGACAGCCCAAGACGCCAACTTCCACACGGCCTTCGACCACCAGCGCCAGCGCCACGGCATATTGCTCGCGGCGCAGGAAGCCCTTGGTGCCATCCACTGGGTCGAGGGTCCAATAGCGACTGCTGGGTTCGGCCGAGCCACGATCGATCCAGGCACACACATCTTCGACCGTGGCCGTGGGGGTTCCTGGCCTCAGGAACTGCAGCACTTGTTCCAGGGTGGCCTGCCCCGCTGGCGCACGCAGATCGGCGGCGTCTTCCTCGCCAACCAAGAGATCGTGCGGGCGATGCTTGGCTAACAGGCAGCCCACCACCGCCTGGGCAGCGAAGTCGGCTACGGTAACCGGCGACTTGTCCCCTTTGGTCAGGGCTGGGGTAACCAGCCCGAGCTGCACCGTGCGAACCAATTGCGCGGCCTGACGAACCGCTTCGATGGCGAACTGAGCTTCAGGCGAAGTAATCATGGGGGCTTTCGATAGGAAACTGGTCTGGGGAAATATCGATCCGAATTATTCCTGAGCCTTCTGCTGCGGAACCAAAGGTGTCGCGTCTGATGGGTCAAACCGCAATCGCCCCGGACTCACGTATTGACCAAAACGCGCCAGAGCACGGGCAAAGGCAGCGG
Organism: uncultured Pirellulales bacterium; assembly: GCA_964434905.1. Classification (GTDB taxonomy): domain Bacteria; phylum Planctomycetota; class Planctomycetia; order Pirellulales; family CAYNRE01; genus CAYSXM01. The sequence goes on from CAYSXM010000182.1 coordinate 1,853, forward strand.
CGCCCAGAGTAGGTGTGGTCAGGCCAAGGCCGGACCTACAAAACTGGCACGATGGGACCATGGCGCGCGGCGCGCGGGGCGCCGGCTGGGGGGGCGGGCTGGCAAGCGCCGAACATTAGGGACATAACCCGACTGTTTATATAGAGTTGTGGCAACAATTGTCTCTGAGTTCGACCGAAAGATTGTAATCGAACCGGCATTATCGGCTCGGCGTGAAGCGGCTGCAACTGGGACCTAGGCCTCATGGCATAAGTCGTTGACACCCTTGGACTAAAGTCTAGAATTCGAGGTTTCCATGTGGACGGTCTGAGTGGGGGCAAGGGGTAACCAGTTGGTAGGCCCGGGGGGCGACCACCGAGTAGGGCCGCGGCGCTAGCATGTGGCGGTTTTGCGGTCGAGGGACCGTGGTTTCGGCGACCACGGTTTGTGGTACGTGGCGTCTAGCGGCGTGCAGGGGAAGACGGGTTTCGAGTGGTCCCGTGACGAGAACCATTGCGGTGCAAGAACAGCAAGTTGCGATTCAGAAGGCCGATGTCCTGATCGAGGCCTTGGGCTGGATCCGCAAGTTTCGCGACAAGGTCACGGTAATCAAGCTTGGTGGCAGCGTTCTCGAGCATGAGGACGCCTTGCGGCACTTGTTGCTCGACATTGTGTTCATGGAAACCGTCGGCATGCGGCCGGTAGTGGTGCATGGTGGGGGCGCCAAGATTACCCGGGCGATGGAGCAGGCGGGGCTGGTGGCGCAGTTCGTCAAGGGGCGGCGTGTGACCGATGCGGCCACACGCAATGTTGTCGAGCGAACGTTGGCCTATGAAACCAACGAAGAATTGGTGGAACGCATCGAAAGCTTGGGGGGACGGGCGTTGCCCCTGAATTTCCGCACCACGAACGTGCTGTTTGGCGAACGGCTGGTGCTGGTGGGCGACCAGGACCAGCCCATCGATTTGGGCTATGTGGGCCGAGTAACACGCGTGGATCGCACCACGATCGAGAACCTGTGTTATGCGGGCACGGTACCGGTAATTCCATCGATGTGTTTGGCCGACACCGACGGCGAGAAGCTGAACGTCAATGCGGATACCGCGGCCCAAGCCGTGGCGCAAGCCCTGGGGGCGGAAAAACTGGTGTTTCTCAGCGATGTTAACGGGGTGCGGCGCGATAAGAGCGACCCGCTGTCACTGGTCCATTCTCTGTCGTCGACTCAGGCGCGGGGGATGATCGAGTCGGGCGCCATCGAGGCAGGCATGATTCCCAAGGTGCAGGCCTGTTTGGAGACGCTGGACCACGGCGTTCGCAAGGTACACATCATTGACGGGCGGTTGCGGCATTCGCTATTGCTCGAGGTTTACACCAGCCACGGAGTAGGCACGGAGATTCATCGCGGCGATTAGCCGCCCCCGCGACGGGGGGCCGGTCGACATGGACGAAGACCGAGAGAACCTGGCCAGCAGGAGCTGGGTCTGTCCATGAGGTATGGGGGATCGTCGAGAGAGACGGTCACCTGGTCCGGATCAGACGGCTGCTCGTCGGGAGGTGATTTCCAGCAGACAAGGGCTGCTTCCCGATCCGTGCGGGGATCGTGGGGGTGGCATTCGGACGACGATTCATCGGCCTTTTCACACCAGGAGCGGTGCCCGTGTCGACATCGACGGTTTGTTCTTCGGCAGAGGCGGTGGAATTGTTCCGGCAGTATGTGGTGCCGAACTACACGCGATATCCGGTGTGCCTGGTGCGGGGCGAAGGGTCCTACGTGTGGGATGCCGAAGGCCAGCGCTACCTCGATTTTTTTCCGGGCTGGGGCTGCAATTTGCTGGGCCACTGTCCGCCCTCGGTAGTGCGCGCCATTCAAGAACAAGTCGCGACGCTGATTCACGTTCCCAACACCTGGTACACCGAAGCCCAGGGGCAGTGGGCCAAGTTGCTGAGTGATCGCAGTTTTGGGGGGCAGGCCTTCTTTTGCAACTCAGGGGCGGAGGCCAACGAGGCCGCGATCAAGCTGGTGAGGCTGCACGCGCCGCGGGGACGCTACAAGATCATTACCTTCGAGGGTGGTTTTCACGGTCGCACGCTGGCGGCAGTTACCGCCACGGCTCAGCCCAAGTATCACGAAGGCCTGGGGCCGCTGGTGGCGGGCTTTGTGTATGCACCGTTTGGCGACTTGGAAGCGGTTCGCAAACTGATTGACGACGAAACTGCGGCGATCATGATCGAGCCGATTCAAGGCGAGGGGGGCGTGAACGTGCCACCTGCGGGGTTCCTGTCGGGGTTGCGTCAGTTGGCCGACGAGCACGGACTGCTTTTGGTGTTCGACGAGGTGCAGACGGGGTGCGGGCGCACCGGCCACTGGTTCGCCTACCAGGAAGCGGGGGTCGAACCGGATGTGATGACCCTGGCCAAGGCGTTATGTGGTGGGGTGGCAGGCGGGGCGCTATTGACCACGGCGACCATTGCGGGCAGTTTGCGGCCGGGCATGCACGCGGCCACGTTTGGTGGAAATCCGCTGGCGGCCCGGGCGGGAATTGCCACGATCGAAACCATTGAACAAGAGCACCTGTTGGACCACGCGCGCCACTTGGGCAAGCTGTTCCAGGACCGGCTGACGGAACTGCAAGGGCGCTGCGAGTTGGTGCGCGATGTGCGGGTGCGCGGCGTGATGATTGGCATGGAGTTGTCGCTCGAGGGCGCTCCCGTGGTTCGGGCCTGCCTGGAGCGAGGGCTGTTGGTGAATTGCACCCACGGCAATGTGATCCGCTTGTTGCCGGCCATGAACCTGGCCGACGCCGCGGCGCACCAAGGGCTAGATGTGCTGTGCGCGGCGATTGAAGCGCAAGCGGGCTAGCGAACGTTCCGGTCGGTGCCGCGGCCGGTTGCCGCACGGCCCCACCAGCGGGCCTTGACACTGTGACGATGTTTCTTTCGGGATTTGCATCATGCGTCATTTGATTTCACTGGGTGATTTGAATACTGGGGAAATCGAGCGCGTGTTCGCGGTCACCCGGGACTTGAAGTCCAAATACGACCAAGGTTTGCGCGAGGCGATTTTGCCGGGCCGCGTGATGGCGTTGTTGTTCGAGAAGAAATCGCTACGGACTCGGGTCAGTTTCCAGGCCGCGATGATCAACCTGGGTGGCAGCAGCCTGTTCTTGGGCGATGACGTGGGCTGGGGTTCTCGCGAAAGCGTAGCCGATTTCGCCAGAGTATTGAGCCAGTATGTCGATGTGATCGTGGTGCGCACCTACCAGCATCAGACCGCGGTCGATCTAGCGCGCTATAGCACTTGCTCCGTCATCAATGGTTTGACGGACTATGCTCATCCCTGCCAGGTGCTGGCCGATTTGTATACCCTGCGCGAACTGGTTGGACCGCTGGCCGGTCGGACGTTGACTTATGTGGGAGACGGCAACAACGTGGCGCGGACCTTGGCTATTGGCTGTGGCCGGGTGGGCATGCGGTTTGCTATGGCTTGTCCTCGGGAATATCAGTTCGACGAGGAGTTTCTAGCGGTGCTGCGTCGCGAGGTGCCGCAACTCGACCTGCTGGTGACCACCGACCCTCGTGAGGCGGTACGCGAGGCGGTGGCCGTGTATACCGACGTTTGGACCAGCATGGGTCAGGAGGCCGAAAGCGAGAAGCGGCGGCGAGATTTTGCCAACTATCAAATCAACTCTGAGTTATTTCGGCACGCACCGAACCAGGCGCGGTTCATGCATTGCTTGCCCGCGCACCGGGGTGAGGAAGTGACCGACGAAGTGATCGACGGCCCGCAGAGCATCGTCGTGCAGCAGGCCGGTAATCGCATGCATGTGCAAAAGGGTATTCTGGCCTGGCTGCTCGGGCCGCAAATGGGGCACGGCAAATAAGCCCGAGTTGTCCCCGAGCCTGCGACCGCGGAGCCGAATTTGTCGGGTGGGCCGTGTTCTACCGCCATCGCACATGGCTCTCGCATTCACCATTACGCTCGACGAGCCGATCGCGGATTTTCTGGCAGCCAAAGCACCTGCGACACTCGACCCCAAAGCACTGGGCAGAGCTAGTGGCACCCGGCGGATATTAACAAATTCCACAGACCAACCCGAGGCACCATGCGTCGACATGACGGCCGAGCGACTGATGAGTTGCGTCCCATCAAGATTCGCCGACGGTTCACCAAACCGGCGCCCGGCAGTGTCTTGATTCGAGCCGGCCGAACCACGGTGCTGTGCACGGCCAGCGTCGAGGATCGCGCACCGCCTTGGCTGGCGGGTACCGGCCGGGGTTGGATCACGGCCGAATACAGCATGCTGCCCGGTAGCACGGTTCCTCGCAAGGCACGCGATCGTGGTCCAAAGCAAGATGGCCGCACGACCGAGATCCAACGATTAATCGGTCGCAGTCTGCGCGCCGTCGCCAACCTAGCGGCGTTGGGCGAACGGACGATCACCGTCGATTGCGACGTGCTCGAGGCCGATGGTGGTACTCGCACGGCGAGCATCACGGGAGGTTTCTTGGCGCTGGTAGATGCACTGCGCTCGATACCGAATCTGGACCCAGCACGCCCGGTGTTGCGAGACAGCGTGGCTGCGGTCAGTGCGGGAATAGTCGACGGGCGTGCCGTGCTCGACTTGGATTACGTGGAAGATTCCGCGGCCACGGTCGACATGAACGTGGTGCTTACTGGTCGCGGTCAGTTTGTCGAAATTCAGGGGACCGGCGAAGAAGCCGTGTTTTCCGACCGCGAATTGGCCGACCTGCTCAAGCTGGCCAAGTTGGGGATTGGTCGTTTGCAAGCACTGCAACGCAAGACGCTGGGCTCGCACTGGCCCGAATTCAAGTGAACATCTGGCCGCGGTCGGGCGGATCGAACGCACGTGGATAGTGCGCGATGACAGGCCGTCGCGCCGCCGGGGGCCAGGTCACGGCGACAACATCGAAGCGAGCAGCGTGTTCCAACAGTCCGTGTGACTTAAGGAAGAACAGCCCCTCGCGCACTAGCCGGCGTTGCTTGGGCAGGTCGACTGCTTCGACCGGGTGCCCTGCCGTGGTACCGGCGCGGGTCTTCACCTCGACAAACACGACCGTGCGGCCATCGACCGCCACGAGGTCTAGTTCACCGGTTCGGGTGCGCAATCCAGAGGCCACGATTTTCAGGCCCAGCGACCGCAGGTAGCTGGCAGCGGCCTTCTCGCCGCGGCGACCAAGGGCCTTGGTTGGGTTCGACGGCCACCGCGTGCTGAACCAGGAGCTGGTTCGGCGCCAAGCACGACGCAAGAGGTGGCGACCGGCCATGGGTGGTCTCCGCGATGAGCCGACGACGGCACCGCGCACTGGCCCCGGCGGACCCCAGCGCGCCGAGCGCAGCGTTTACCCCAAGGATGGGGATGCACACAGCCCGAGCGCCGAACACCTGGGTGATTCGGCGGCCGGCGCGCGCCTGGTGCTGGACCAAATTCCTACAACGGCACCACCACGGCCGTATCACAAACTTCGAGGCGCGGCCTGGGCACTAGAGCAGCTTCCGTCGTCCTTTGACGGTAACCCCTCACCTGCCTGAATTGGTCTGGGTCATTTCGGCGTATTCGGTTAT
>CAYSXM010000183.1:0-7402 GCA_964434905.1 uncultured Pirellulales bacterium
AGCAAGTCGAGACAGTCAATTCCATTTCGCTGCGCAAATTCCGCCAGGTGTCGGTTGGGCTGGGCCCAGTCCCAGTGATGCTGCGCCAGGGCCGGAAAGTTCGCTTGAAACCAGGCCAGGTGTTGTGCATGAACCTGCCAACTGGCGGTTAGCACTACCAGCGCGAACCGCCGACCGTCGGCTTCGACCTCGCGGCGCGTTTGCAGAATCAACTGCTCGGTAAGTTCCCAAGCGGCCTGGTGATCGGCGTCGAGTTGATCTAAGAACACTGGAAACATGCCAGGCAGGCCCTGGTTGGCCACTTGCTCCTGCTGACGGAAGCGCGCGGCCTCCAGGCGATGCGACAGTAGGTGATAAGACTTCCAATGTTGCCGCAATTGATGATGCACCGCGAGCGGAAAGCTCTTGATGGGCGCGGCGTGCTCGGCTAGCTGGCCCGCGGCCAAGGTAAAATAGGGCTCGTACTCGACGGCGCCCGTACGCTGCTGCAATACCACGCTGTTGTCTTCCAGATCGTTCATGAAGAAGCACAAGAGCACCAGGTCAGGGTCGAATGCCCGACCGCGACCGCGATAAGTCAGCAACTCATTGTCGGTGCCGTAGCCGCTGACACCAGAATTGATTACTTCGACGCGATTTCCCGCTGAGGCATTCAAGCGAGTTTCCAGCAGTTGTGGGAAGGCCTCCTCTAAGTCAACCTGGAGCGCCTCGGCATACGAATCGCCCAGCACCAGCACCCGCCATACGTTGGCTGGTTTGGTCTGGGAAACCGAGTCATCGCGGAATCCCCAGTCGTTGGTGGCCACCCACCGACCGCCGCCGTCGCCCGGGTTCTCGAACCAACCGTGGTAGGCGGGAATCAGTTCGTGGCCCACTTCCGCACTGGGGCGATGGAACAGGTCGGAGCCCACATGCAGGCAGCGCACCGCCGTTTCCAACAAGCCCAAGGCCACCAGGCCGCCAATCAACGACGCCAGCGTCGCAAAGATCGCCACCCGACGACGCGTGGGCCGCGGGACCAACCGAGTTCCGGCACGCGGCGATTTGTATTCGGCAAGCGTGGAAGCCATGTTCGACCGGGTTGCGCTACACGCAGGGGCCAGATGCACGTCGTTTTCCGGAATCTCTCAAAAAACTCCCTGCGCCAGGAAAATCTAGGCCGCAAAACGCCACGAAAAGTGCTGGCCGATCGATCCCGGGTGGCCACGTCGCGGCGCTGGCAGCGCTCCGCGGCCGGTGCGGCCGAAGATGCAGGTTGGCCGGTTTGTAGCGACCGCATGCGTTGCGGGGCGCGCCCGGCGGCACCGATTCTCGGGCTAGGCTTGAAGTAGACAGTTTTGTGCGCCAGAGGTACGTGGCCCGGCGCGGCGAGGTTCCTACCAGATTGCGAGCCCTTGCGTGTCGCTCCCCTCGATTGGCTTGCTGTCGTCGTTGGCCGAACTGGAAGCTCAACAAGCACGCTGGAACGCGCTCTGGGAGCGGTCGCGGGGGGCATCGCCCTTGGCGCGTGCCGAGCATGTGGCGCTATGGGTGCGGCAGTTTTCCAGTGAAGCGGCATTTCGCGCCGTGGTGATTGAGGACGGGGGACAACTCGTCGCCGCGCTTCCGATGGTCTCGCGTCGGTGGGCCGGACGCTGGGGCTGGGGCGCGCTACCCCTGAACGAATGGTCGAGTGGCGGATCATTGCTGGTCGATGCATCGGCCGGGGCGTTGGTGTTCGACCGACTAGTGACCGGCCTGCGACTTACGCGCTGGTCGCTGTGGAGCTTTAGCGAAGTCGACCTGTCGCTCGATGCGTGGTCGACCTTCGTGGCCGCCCTCGAACGCGCAGGCTTCGCCTGTGAATATCGCGAGCAGTTCACCAGCGGCCGGGTGCGCGTGGCGGGTAACTGGCCTGACTACCTAGCGAGTCGCACCAAGAAACATCGGCACAATCTGCGGCGAAACCTGGCTCGCCTCGGGAGCTTGGCGCCCAGCAGTTTTCAGTTTGTGTTCGATGCTCCTCCCAGCGACATCCCTGCGCTGTTGGAGCGCGGGTTCGAGGTCGAACACCGCAGTTGGAAAGGGTCGGTCGGTTCGTCAGTGCGGCAGGCCGAGGGGATGTTCGATTTCCACGTGCGCCAGGCCCAGACTCTGGCCGCCTCGGGCCACCTGCGCTTGGGATATCTCGAGCATCAGGGACAAGCGATCGCTTTCGACTACGGGTTTGTGGGCGGCAACGTCTACTACCGTTCAAAAATTGGCTACGACGAGCGTTTCTCGGCATTCAGCCCCGGACAACTGCTGGCCGCAGCGATGTTCGAGCGATTGCACGAAGAGCAAGCCGTGGAATGGATCGACTTCATGGGGCCGCTGAGCGACGCCTTGGCCAAATGGGCAACGGAAACCTATGTGGCGGGGCGCTTGCTGTTCGCCGCACCGGGTATGGTTGGCCGCACGCTGTTCGAGGCCTATCGCGCGGCCCATCGCTGGAAAGTGCACCGTCGGGCCGTGTCCGCACAGTACGAACAGCCGGCGGAAGCGACCGGCACGCGCGGCGAGAACGGAGCCACCCAGCCGGCGGAAGCCGAGGCCGAGCTGGTCGAGGCGTAGTGCGGCCGGGCCAGAGCAACAGGAAGTCGGTTGGCGCCCGTAATAGCACGTTGAATTCTTCAACGGGCTCCTACCCCAAAGTGGGCATCCGTATTTATTGGCCGCGATTGATTCTGGATTTATTCCTAGCGCCACCCTAGGATGACTCGACCGATCGCTGGGCCCCGGGGGCGTTCTAGCGCGATCGACAACTCAGAGGTGTGCAATGGCGACGCTATTAGATTCGGTGCGTGGGCAAATCAGCCAAGATTTCGTGCGCCAGGTGGGTGCCAAACTCGGAACCGATCCCCAGGCCACCAGCAGGGCCATCGACGCGGCGCTGCCGATGCTCTTGGGTGGCGTGGCACGCCAGGCACAGTCGCCCCAGGGCGCTAGTGGCCTGTGGGACATGCTCGATCGAAATCACGACGGCAGCGTGCTAGACGATCTAGCAGGCATGCTGGGTGGCGCCAGTGCCGCCGGCGCGCCGGCAACAGGGGGCAGCGCCGGCCGTGGTGCGGCGAGTGGCAGCGGGCTGCCCGGCGGTCTGGGGGGCGCTGGCGATATTCTCGGCCAGATCTTTGGATCGAAAACTGGCAACCTCTCGAACTCTTTGGGGCGATCAAGCGGGCTTAGCCCCGCGCTCATGACGCAACTGTTGTCGATGCTGGCTCCGCTGGTGCTCGGCGCGGTGGGCAAGGCCAAACGCACCCAAGGTCTTGATGCCGGCGGTCTGGCGGGCATGTTGGCCGGTGAGCAGAACCACCTGGAAGCCGCCGTACCCGGTTCGTCGGACATGTTAGGCAAACTGCTCGACGCCGACGGCGATGGCAGCATTGTCGACGATCTGGCGGAGAAAGGTGCCAGCTTGTTTCGCTCGTTCTTCGGCAACCGCTAGCCGCAAGCTGCCCGGTCGGTCGAAATTGCGGCGGGACTAGTTGCCGAGCGCTTACCCCTAACGGCGCGCCGGCCCCAACCGCGTGCCGACGGAGCCCGAGACGACAACAGCCGCTCCAGCGGGTCAAGCACCCATTGGAGCGGCTGCGTCGTTTTGCAACAAATTAGTTGAAACGGATAACTGCTGTAACGAATCACCTACTGAGGGGCGGTCGCGTCAGCAGCCGCTCCGGCGGCATCTTCCACGGCCGTGGCAGCCGCGTTCGCGGCGCCGGTCGCGGCGTCGGCGGCCGCTCCCGCCGCATCGGTCACGGCCCCAGCAGCCTGGCCGGCCGCTTCGGTGGCAGTGTCCGCGGCGTCCGACATCTGGTCAGCCGCACCCTGCATTTGATCGGCGGCCGCATTCATTTGATCTTGGGCCGCTTCCTGCTGCGCGCAGCCGGCAGCGAAAACACTCAAACCGGCCAACAGTAACAGCGTGGCAAACTTCTGCATGGCTTCTGCCTTTCCTCATTTGCTCGTTCGGCCCGCTGAACAATTCGGATGCGCCCGGGTTCTTGGCAACTGCATGGCGGGCACCATACTGAAAACGCAGTTGCCACAATCGAAACCCGGCGGCTGGACCCAATCGGTCCGCCACTAACTGTGACCCGGCACCTGGCTGTTTTATTCCCGGTGAACTGGGAAGACTAGGCAGGCAAGGAAGTTTGCGATGCCGCTCACCGCGAGCAACGCCGCTGCCCGGGTTGCCGCCTGTCTGCCGTGGCCATGTTCCGGCGCGGCCTTCATTCCGCACGGCAGACCCGTACCAGATCGTCCCAGAAACCGGGATAGGTTTTTGCCGTGCAGCCCGGGTCGGCAATCTGCACTCCAGAGACACGCAACCCCACCAGCGCCAAGCTCATGGCCATGCGATGATCGTCGTAGGTGGCCACCGTGGTACCCACGAGGGGCCCCGGATGAACGGTTAGGCCGTCTGACCGCTCGTCCACGTTCGCTCCAAGTTTGCGCAGCTCGATCGCCAAGGCTTGTAGCCGGTCGGTTTCTTTGTGGCGAATGTGGGCCACGTTGGTCACCGTGGTGGGCCCTTGGGCAAAGAGCGCTACGGCGGCCAACGTTTGCACTGTGTCGCTGATGGCATTCATGTCGACAGTGATTCCCACCAACGGCCCCCCCTCGACGGTGATCGCGTTTTGGGTGTAGCTCACCCGACAACCCATCCGCGCCAACACGTCGACAAAGGCGACATCGCCCTGCAAGCTATCTCGCGACAGTCCGGCCACGGTCACCCGTCCCCCGGTGATCGCGGCGGCGGCAAAAAAATAACTAGCGGCCGACGCATCGGGTTCGATCGCATAGCGACAGCCGCGATAAACGGCACGCGGCACCGCAAACCGTGCCAGATCATGCGTGGCCACATCGACCCCAAACGCCCGCATGACGGCCAGGGTCATGTGCACATAGGGCTGCGAAACCAGCGGGCTCGAGACGTCGAGCGTTATCGACTGCCGCGCATAGGGTGCGGCCAACAGCAGCCCGCTCAAGAATTGGCTCGAGACATCGCCCCGCACCCGCGCCAGCCCACCTGGCAAGCCCGCCGCGGCGACGACCACGGGTGGGCACAGGCCGGGGCTTTCGGCCTGGGCCTGCACACCCAGCGCGGCGAGGGCTTCGATCAGGTCGCCAATCGGGCGCTGGTGCATACGCGGTGTGCCGTGCAAGCGGAACGTGCCTTGGCCCAGCGCCACCACCGGGGTCAGGAATCGCACCGTGGTGCCGCTATTGGCCACGAACAGATCGGCGCCGGGCGAGGGAATTCGGCCGGCGCTCCCCTCGATCTCGACGCTGGCTGCCAGCGGATCGTGTTGAGGGTTCCAACCCAAGGCGCCCAGCGCGCCGAGCATGACCTGGGTATCGTCGCTGTCGAGGACGCCTTCGAGCCGGGTAGTGCCGGCCGCCAACGCCGCGCAGACCAGCGCACGATTGGTAATGCTTTTAGAGCCGGGAGGCCTGACCGTGGCCAAGATGGCCCGCGCAGGGCGAATTTCCAAGGGGTCGTTCACGCCCAGATTGTAGCGTGGAACCCGCGTGCTAGGCTACTGCTGGCGGCAACGTCCCAGCGCATCTAAAAGCTGCTCGATCATTGCCGGCGTGTGCAACCAAGAGAGTGCAATGCGCAATCGCGACGTTCCAGGCGGCACACTGGGCGGGCGAATGGCGGGCACATATAGCCCTGCCTGTGCCAATTGTTCCGCCAGGGCCAAGGCCTGCTCGGGCGTGCCCAGCACCAAGGGCACGATCTGGCTGGTGCTAGAGCCCAGATTCCAGCCTTGGTCGGCCAAGGCCGCGCGCAGGCTGGCCGCGCGCGCTTGCAAGTCGTGGCGGCGCGTGGGTTCGGCTTGGACAATTTCCAAGGCCGCGCAGGCTGCGGCCAGTGTGGCGGCCGGCGGCGCCGTGGAGAACACATAGGGACGTGCGCGCTCGACCAAATAGTTGATCAGCATCCGGCTGCCCGCCACGAACCCGCCGCCAGAACCCAGCGATTTGCTCAGCGTGCCCACGCGAATGTTCACACGGTGTGCCACGCCCTGCGCTTCGGCGACCCCGCGACCAGACTCGCCCCAGACCCCCGTGGCGTGCGCTTCGTCGACAAGCAGCATGGTGCCCGTCCGTTCAGCCAAGGGCACCAATCGATCGAGGGGTGCGAAATCGCCATCCATGCTGAACAGTGCGTCGGTCACGATCAGCCGGCGGCGGGCGTCGCGGTTCTGTTCGAGCAACTGTTCCAAGATGCCCAAGTCGGCGTGGGGATACACGACAATCCTGGCGCGCGACAACCGGCAGCCATCGATCAGGCTGGCATGATTCCAAGCGTCGCTGAATACTACATCGCCCGGCCCGACCAGCGCGGCCACGGTTCCCACATTGGCCGTGTAGCCCGACGAGAAAACCAGCGCCGCCTCGGTGCCTTCAAAAGCTGCCAGTTTCTCTTCCAACGCGGCAGCCGGCGGAGTATAGCCCGACACCAAGGGGCTGGCGGCCGCACCCCAGCCATGCTGGACCACTGCCGCCGCGCTGGCCGCGGCCAAGCGATCGTCGGCGGCCAACCCGAGATAATCGTTCGAGGCGAAACTGACCAGCGTGCGGCCGTCGCATTCGATGGCGATGGAACTTCGGCCCCCTCGAACGCGGCGCGTGCGGCGCAAACCCGCTTGGGCGCTTACGGCAAGTGCCTCTGCGATCCAACCCTCGGACGATGGCATGACGCGCGACCGTTGTTACCTGGCACCGCATTCACCCAGCCCCGGCAGCGACTACTTGGCGCCGGCTGGTTCCAGCACCAAGGTATCGATCGGCGGACCGGGCAGAAATGGGGTCGCCTCGCCATGTGCCCAGGCGGCATGTCCGTCGCCATAGTGTGGTGAAAGAAAATGCCCGCTCTGTCCTCCCGGCATGTGCAGGTAGCCTGCCGACTCGCGCCCTGGCGAAACGGCCAGTCGTTCCGAGGCGCCGCCGTCGACGTCTTGGATCCGAGGAAGATTTTGACTGTCGCCGGGCAAAGCCTCATAGGGCATATCCAGCCAGCGACCGAACCAGGGTACCGCCAGGCTCAAGGGATGCTGTGCCTTGACCTCGTGGTGCGCGCCCCAGGTGTTTTCGGCCAGCGGTCGGCCACCGGACGTGGCCTGGCCCAGCACCTCGTCCCAGGCGGCCAGTAACAGCGCTTTCCACGACGCAAAGGCAGGGCTCAACAGGTGCGCCGGTTGCTCGGAAACCAGCCGCCAAGCGGGGCCTTCCACGCGGTCCATGCGTGTCAGGTTGAAGCCCGGATCGACCTCACGGCAGCGCGCGGTCAGCGGCGTAATTGCGGTCGGAATCACGCGCCGTCGCCACTCGCGCACCAAGTAGAAACCGACGGAATCGATTCCCGCAC
>CAYSXM010000184.1:0-7398 GCA_964434905.1 uncultured Pirellulales bacterium
CGCCGCACAGGCCAACAGCGCGGCCGGCGCGTGCCAGTGGTCGGGTGTGGCGACGGTGACAGCTTGCACGGCGCGATCGTCGAGCACGCGACGCAGGTCGGCCACCACCTGCGGGCGCGCGGCGCCCATCTGGTCTAGCTCGTCGGCCAGTTTTTGGGCCCTTGTCGCGTCGGGGTCGCACACATAGGCCACGCGCACATCGCTTTGCGAGGCGAACGAGCGGGCCAGCGCGCTACCTTGTCCGCCGCAGCCAATGCAACCCATGACCACCGGTTGGGAATCGTCCGCCCGGGCGTGCGTGTCGGCCGTCGCCACGGCCGTCACGGCCGCGGCGCCCGCCATCGATTCCAAGAACCCTCGACGTGTCGTCGTCATTTTGACAACTCCCTGTGGGAATGTTTACCGCAGCGTGCCCGTGCTACTCGGTTCGCCACTCGATCGGCGTAGGGCAAGACACCGCCAGCGCCAATCCGCCGGGGCCAGCCAGATTTTCGACCTTAACCAGCAGCGTGTTGCGCCCCGCCAACAGCTCGACAGGCACGTCATCGGCACCGGCACCCAACCCCCGGTGCACATCGTGCTCGTGAGCCAGGTGGCCATTGTGCCACAGTTTCACGCCGTCGTCGCTGTGGATCAGCAACCGCGCCGACTGCGCCGCGGGGCTATCGAGATAGACCAGAAAATAGTGCGTTACCCGATCGCCACGAAAGCCCAGGCGCAGATCGTGAGCCACGGTGTCGAATGCCCAGAGGCCGGCAACCTCTTGAGCTTGCGCTAGATCCCAACCCAATGGCCGGTCGGCCATGCCCGCGAACCGTGCCAGGCGGTCGGGCGTGGCGAGCGATTTCTCGGGCGCGAAGGCCGTGTGTAAGCCGCGGCCGGCACCATTGTCGAACGGACCGGCCAGGCGCAGCCGCGTGGCGGGCTGCACCCCTGCGTCGAGCGTTGTCAGAAAGGCCAGCAGGTCGGCGGCATCTTGCGCGGTCACGTCGCGCAGCACCAGTTCGGGCATCAGCGATTTGGTTTGTGGCACCTGCGCTGCCACGTCGACCAACGCCACGCGCACCAGTTCGTTCCGCGCATCGCGCAGCACGATTGCTTCGGCGGTCTGCTCAGCCAGGAAGCCGATGAAAACCTGGCCTGCCGTCGTTTCCACAAGCTGCGGAATGTACTCCGGCGCCATCGCAAACGAGGGATTGAGAATGGTCTCTAGCAGTGCCGCACGCTCGTATTTCCGGCCAATCACGCTCAGGTCGGGCCCCAGCGACTTTCCTCGCCCCCGCGCGGCGTGGCAGTTCTGGCATTGCGCGGCGGCGCTGTTGTAAAAGATCGCCTCGCCCCGCGTGGCATCTCCCGTCAGACTAAGAATCTGCTCGGGCCGCAGCGCCGCGCCCAGCGTTTGGTGGCGCGCGGCGTCGGGCAAAAGCGGCTCGAACAACACGCGCACCTGGGTGTCGGCATGCGCGGCAGCGAGCTCCAGAGTGCGCGCGCGCAGGTCGGCCGGCAGCACTTGCTGTTCGACCTGTCGCCACAGAAACAAGGCGCCGGCGGTGGTTTGCGCCAGTTGCTCGACGATTGCCCGCCGCGCCGCGGGTGGCCGGCCCGTATCGGTCAACAGCCGCTTGAACACTGGCCAGGTTTGCAGCGTGGCCAGCGCTTCGAGCGCTGCTTGGGCCACGGCCGGTCGGTCACATTCGACTAACGATTCAATCGGCGTGGTATCTTTCGAGCGCAAGGTGGCCAGCGCCGTGATCGCCCGCACCCGATCGGCATCCGGCGCGGAGCGGTCCTGGGCCAAGGCCGCCACCGCGGCCATCTGCTCGTTCCACCCGCGACGGGCCAGCAGATCGCAAGCTGCCGCGCGCACCGCGGGATCGGCCAGCCACCGCGCCGCCGCAGCCCGTGTGGCAGGCTCGGCGTCGAGCGACTGCCAGGCATTGGCCAACCGGTTACCCAATAGCTCTACCCCCTGCGCGCGGAGCGCCGGTTCGAGTGCGGCGTTCTGGGTGGCCAGCAACACGACTCGGCCTGCCCGGGGGTCGGCTACGGTGCCCAACTGGGCCAGTACCGCTTGCTGTGTCTCGCCGGCCAATTGGCTGTTGGCCAGCAAGGCCGCCATGTGGTCGATCGAGCGCAAGGGTTCGAGCACCTGGAGCAACGGCAACCGTGGCGCGGTCCAAGCGTTCTGGCGTTCGAGCGCGGCGACCAGTTCCTTCACGCGCCCTTGTGCAGCGATGTTCACCGCCTCGAGCAGATAGCGATCGGTGCCGTCGAAGGCCAGGGCGCCCGCTGTCAACAGCGGCAAGGCTTCGGAGGTTGGCCGCGTGGTGGTCCACAACAGCAGTTCGCGGCGCACTTCCGGATCGGCATCGTGGGCTAGCGCCAAGAGCGCCGCGGCGTGCGCCTCGCCATGCCGCCGCAGAATGCGAACCGCCAAGGCCCGCCAGCGCGGCTCGGACGATGCCAATTGCCGCACCACGTGCTCGCGCGACGTACCGCCCAAGCGATCGAGCACCCACAGCGCGCGGGCGGCAAGGTTCGCATCGCCGGGGTCTAGCAGCTTCGCTAGCACGGGCTCGGCCGCCGAGCCCGCCGCCAGCAGAGCCTCGCGCGCCAGGAATTGTGTGGCCAGGTTGGGGCTAGCGAGTGCCAGCGCGGCGTCGGCCAGGGTGGTATATGGCCCAGGCAGTTCCCGGCGCGCTGGCGCCTGGCCCACCGCGGTCAGGCGGAAGATGCGCCCTTGGGCCGGGTTGTTATAGGCGTGCCCTCCGACGCCACCGTCGTACCAGTCGGCCACCAGCAAACTGCCGTCGGGCGCGGCGCAAATATCGCTGGGGCGAAAGTAATCGTCGCCCGCCGCGCTCAATTCCACGTGCAACCGGGCTTGCATACCTGCTCCGGCGGCCGTGTGCGGATAGGTCCGCACCTCGCGCGGGCCTGGGTCGCAATGCCAGGGCATGTTGCGCCGTGCGGGACCGAAAGCCTGGCCCTCGTAATAGCACATGCCACATGGCGAGCCGAACCCGGTGACCAGCGTGCCGGGCACGAACCCTGGCAAGTGCGCTCGGAAGTGCCAACCCTCGCCCCACGGCGTGCCGGCGGGAACGCGGTCGGGCGGATGGCCAAACCAACCGTAGTTGCCCCCTTCCAGCAGCCAGCAGATGCGCGCGCTTTGGTTGCCGTCGTTGTCGTTGTCGCTCAAGAAGGCTTCGCCAAACGAGCTGACACATACCTCGTAGGGGTTGCGAAAGTTCTTGGCCACCAATTCCAGACGCGTACCGTCGAGCTCGCCGCGCAGCACGCCTCCCCAGCGATAGTTCACCCCGGCGCCGTCGGTGCCGGTCACGTCGAACCCTCCGTCGCCGTGCGACATCCACCACTTGTGGTCGGGCCCCAGCACCAGGCTGTGTGCACCGTGGTCGTGGTTAAAACCCCCGAACCCTGTCAGCAGTTTTTGCGGCGGCCCATCGGCCCGCAGGTCGCCATCGCGATCTTCAAACAGCCACAGATCGGGGCTTGTGGCCACGTACACTCGGGGGCCTGCCACGCAGATGCTCATGGGGCAATACAATCCCTCGGCGAACACGGTGGCTCGGTCGGCGCGGCCGTCGCCATCCAGATCCTCGAGCACCTTGATCTTGTCGCGCGGCGGTTGATCGGCGAACTTGCGATAGTATTGAATCTCGGCGACCCACACCCGGCCCTGGGTATCGACATCGATCGCGGCCGGGTTCACCACCAGCGGTTCGGCGGCGTACAGCGCCACCTGCAAGCCGTCGGCGGGGCGCAGCGCGGCCAATTCGTCGGTCGCGGGCCGGCCTCCCTGCGCTGCGGCTTCCGCGGCGCAGGCGCACCACCAGCACACGGCCAGACACCACCGTGGAACCGTTCGCAGCGGCATGCAACTCACTCCCCTGACATGGCAAGTTCCCTAGCGCCCGCCGCGTGCCGCGGCCGTACCACGGACCCCGCGCGGCGTTCGCGCTACGATCCGGCAGCCTGCGCCGTGGCGCGCTGGTCGACCAGGTTCTGGTGAAAGCCTTCGCAATAGTTGTTATCGATCACCAGATTCCCACCCACCGTGGCGGCGATGCGCACGGCCACGCGCTCGGCCCGCGCTCGCGTTTCACGTAGCGTATTGTCGGTGAGAACCAGACCGTCGGCCTGCCCGCAGACATCGATCGCCGCGCCCTGGTCTCCGCCCGAGTCGATGATCTCGTTCTGTTGCGCCCGGTTGCGATGCGGCGAAAAGGCCAGCTCTTGCTCGTCGCGAAACAGCAGGCCCACCTGGCCGCTGCCGACGATCTTGTTTTTCACCACCACATTGTCGGTATCGTTGTGGCCCAGCGAGATGCCCGCCTCGCGCACGCCGTGTATCTGGTTGCCTTCGGCCAGGCCATGCCGTACGCCCCAGCAGAAAAAAATTCCGATCTGGCAGTTCTCGATGAGGTTCTCCAGCATGTGCGGGCGCTGCGATCCCGAGCCAGGGTGCAGGCCCAAGCCCGCGTGGTCGTGGCTGTGGCACTGGGTCACGTGCACATCGTGACAAATCTGCCAACTGATGCCGTCGCCGTTGTAGTTGCGCGCCGTCACGCGGTGCAAGCGCGCGCGTTGGCAGTCTTGCAGGAAAATGCAACCCGCATAGTTGCCGTTGAGCAGCGAGTTGTGTGCGAGGTTGCCGTCGAGCAGCAGGTTTTCGACCGCGAAGCGCTCGATTCCCTCGCCGGTGACCAGTGGAAACAGCGTGGCCGCGTGGGCACAGCGCTGGTCGTCGGGCACGTGCGGGCGCTTGATCCAAAAATTCTCGCGCAGGGGTTGGTCGAGCTTGAAACGGTTTCCGTTCCGCGCCACGAGCGTCCGCTTCACTACCTCTTCACCCGTGGTAAACGGGTTCTTGGCACGCAGGCAGACGCCGTCGCCCACCTGGAACCCGTCGGGCTGGGCCAGGGTAATTTCCTGGTCGTACCAGTCGCTGTTGGCCGCCAGCTCGCTGTGGACCTCGGGTGCTTTCTGCAAGATCGTTTCGTCGCCGTGACCGCGCAGCCGCACGCGCGAGGCCAAATGCACGGCGTTGCGCAGCGTGTATCTGCCGGGCAACACCTCGACCGTGCCGCCTCCCAGACGCGCCACATGATTCACGGCCGCTTGCAGTGCCTTGTCATCGTGACCGACAACGTCGCCGCCGTTACCCACGCGGATCGTCAACCGTTCGGCCCAGGCAGGTTCGTGATCCAAATCGCCCGAGGTGGCCAGCAGATCGCGCTCGGGCGCAGGTTGCGGTTCGTCGGCCCTTGCCCAGCGCGCGGCGGCCAACCAGGCGGCCGCTTGCGCACTTCCGCGCAACACCCTGCGTCGTGTCCAAACGTGCGCCATTGGCTGCTGGTGGTTCATGAAAGTCCCTCTGGCGAAACCATTGGTGTTCTCAGTGATGGCGCGTGGTCCGGCTGCCTGGTTCGCCTGCGCCGAGCGTGGCACCACCCGCCGGCGTGCCCGACACGCACAGGGCCCTCATTCTGCCTGCGCCTTCTGCCGCGGAGCCGCATGGGTCGCGCTGGCTGCGTCAAACCGCGATTGCCACGGACTCGCGTATTCCCCCATCCGCCCCAGAGCGCTGGCAATGCCCAGTGGCACCCGATCGCGGTTTTCCTGGCAGCCACCACACCTGCGATTCCTCGCGACAAGGTTCACAAAAGATTCAAGCAGAGAAGTCTCTCGGAGATTATTGGCTGCCGCGCGCCAGGTAAGCAAGCAAATCGCTCAAATCGACCGGCAACAATTGGGCTGCCACATCGGCCGGCATGATCGAGGTGTCCGCGGGCGTCATCGCCACGGTGTCGGCGCGCGCCACCTGGAATTCTCGACCTTGCTCGTCAACAAATCGCCGCTGGCCATCCAGGGTTTCACCCACCAGCAGACCGCGGCGCACCAGCCCCGCGGTGGTTTCAATTACCCAGGCTGTGAAGTACGGCGCCACTTCGGCACTCGGCGCGACGATCGATTGCAGCAGCCGGCGCCGGTCCGTGGCGGCCGGCGCCGTGGTCAGGTCGGGGCCAACCGCGCCCCCGCGCCCCGCGATTTCGTGGCAGCGAAAGCAGCCGGGTCCGCGCGGATGAAAAAAAATGCGTTCACCTCGCGCCGGGTCCCCCACCGCTGGCAGCCGCGCTAACCATGTCTCGACCGATGGCGCCTCTGCCGGCTTGCCGGCGGCAGTCGGCGGCACCAACACCCGGTCGACCGCCGCGCGCCAGGCGGGCTCGCGCGAGGCGAGCTTTTCCAAGGCTTGCTGCTCGGCCACGCTCAGCGTCTGGCCAGAGAGCGCCCACAGCGCGGCGTCACGCACGGCCGGCGCAGGCCCGGCGACGGCCGCGAGCAACTCCGCCCGCTCGAGCGCTACCTCGGCGCGCAGACCCGCTGCGGCCTCGGCGCGCACCTGGTCGTGTTCGGTTGGGTTCGCCAGGACCTGGCAAAGCAGCGCGGCGCGCGACGAGAGGGCCGTTTCGCGCAGCGTGCGTGCCGCGTCGATGCGCACCTGCTGCGACGGATGCGTCAGCCAGTAGGTGAAGCGCTCTTCCGTCAGACGCGGTTCGTCGGCGCGCACCCCGCGCAACACCTGTATTAGGGCCACCTCGGCCAACTGGGGTTGATCCAATAGCTCGGCCAGATAGCTTGCGGTTTCCAGATCGCGCTCTGCCCAGCGCTCGGGGTGGTCCAGCCGATCGAGCGCCGCCAAATAGGCCGCGAGCAGTTGCCGCGTGGCCAGGCCCTGGGTCAACGCGGCAGCAAGCTGGGGCCGAAACTGTGTCAAGCCAAAATCGGCCACGCACTCCACCGCCGTGAAACGCACGCGTGGGTCGGCATCGTCGATGGTCACGGCCACCACCGGTGTACACGCGGCACCGCCCGCCGCGCGGGCCACCAGCAGCGCGGTCAAGCGTTTCCCGGGGTCGTCGGCCGTGGCCCAGGCCTGCCAATCGCCAGGCGTGGCCACGCGGCGCAGCGCCGAGAGCGCCGCCGCTTGCACGAATGGGTCGCTGTCGGATGCCGCGTCCAATAGCCAGGCCAGGTCGCCAACATTGCCGCGCCGCAGCGCCGCGGCACGCACAGCCGGCGCTTGCTCGGGTGCTGCCAACCGCGCCAGGTCGAGCCAATCGCCCGGCGCCGTGGCCACCACCAACGCGGCTAGCCACGCGTCCTCCGCGGTCAGAGCCTGCCGTGCGTCGCTAGCGGTCGCGCGGCCTGCCCGCAGCAGCGCTAGCCAGGCCTGTGGCCTCCGCCAAGCGGCGCCTTTTTCGGACAGCACGGCATGCACCTGTGCCTCTTCGGCCGCGCTACCGCCTGCCAGCAAACGGGCGGCCTTGGCAAACCGAGCGACGTCGTGCGAGGCCAGGTCTTCCGCGT
>CAYSXM010000185.1:0-7391 GCA_964434905.1 uncultured Pirellulales bacterium
GTATTCACCAATACGCTGCGCGGGCCGATCGCGGTTTTCCTTGCAGCCACAACACGTTCGGTTCCTCGCGACGAAGTTCATGAATCATCCGGCTTAAACACCCGCCTCGATGCGACGCCAATCGAGCGGCGCGTGGCAGTCGAGCCGGGGAAGTTCCACGGCCATGGCCTCGGGATATTTTTGCGCAGCGCCGGTATTGAAGATCACCACCTCGTCATCGGGCGATATTCGGCCATCGGCGGTCAATAGTTCGAGCGCCCCGACACAGGCGGCGGCCTCGGGGCAAACGGCAATGCCCTCGGCTGTAACGGCCTCGCGCATCCAAGTTGGAATGCCTGCTTCCTCCACCGCGACAGCCCAACCGTGACTCGCGCGCACGGCGTCGAGAATCATGAAGTCGCCCACGGCAGCGGGCACTCGAATGCCGCTGGCCACCGTGGCGGCGTGAGGAAATGGCTCGGCAAACCGCGCGCCCGCCTCGAACGCGCGCACGATCGGCGCGCAGCCGGTCGATTGCACCGCCACCATTCGCGGCAGCCGCGGGGCGTCGAGCCAACCCAACTCGGTCAATTCCGCAAAGGCCTTCCACATGCCGATCAGACCGGTGCCTCCGCCCGTGGGATAAAGAATCACGTCGGGCAATCGCCAGCCAAGTTGTTCGGCCAGTTCCAGCCCCATGGTTTTCTTGCCTTCCAGGCGATAGGGCTCCTTCAAGGTGGACAAGTCAAACCAGCCCATCTGCGGTTGGCCTTCGCGGACAATCCGCCCGCAATCGGTAATCAGCCCATTCACCAAGAACGTTTTGGCACCAGCCAAGGCACATTCATATTGGTTGATTACCGGCGTATCGGCGGGCATGAATACATAGGCTTCAAGGCCCGCCCGGGCCGCATACGCGGCCATGGCGCCGCCGGCGTTGCCGGCCGTGGGAATTGCCACGCGGGTAACACCCAGATGCTTGGCCATGGTCACGGCGAGGGCCTGGCCGCGGCTTTTGAAGCTGCCGGTCGGAAGCTGCGATTCGTCCTTGATCCATAACCGTTCGAGCCCAAATCGCCGCGCCAGACGGGGACAGGGCAAACACGGCGACAGACCCTCGCCCAGCGAAATGACCTGGGCGCCGTCGGCGTGTGGCAACAGCTCGCGATACCGCCACAGCGTGGGGGGCCGGCTAGCGAGATCCTCGGGCACGAGCGCGCGGCCGGCGGCCTCCAGATCGTAGCGCACCCACAGGGGCCGGTCGCGATGCATCGTTTGCAAGCAGTCGGCCGGCAACCGCGTGCCATCGAGGGCGCTTTCTAGGTGGCTGACGAAACAGGTCATGTCGTGGGTTCGCGAAGCGGAACTGGAGCAGCGTCCGTCGTCCTTTGACGAATCCGAGGCAACTCCCGCCGCACTAGAGGTTGTTTGCCCCCAACCCCGTGCGGGTTCAGGCGTCGAGTCCGGCGTTGAGCGCGGCCAGATCGTCGGGTACGAACCGACCGTCGCGCCGCAACAACTGGCCATCGAGCCAGATTTCGCCCCCGCCATATTCGGGCGTTTGAATCAGCACCAGGTCCCAGTGGATGCAACTGCGGTTGCCGTTGTCGGCATCTTCATAGGCTTGCCCCGGGGTGAGGTGCAGCGAGCCACCGATTTTCTCGTCGAACAAGGTATCGAGCATCGGCCGTCGAATGCGGTTATTGCAGCCCAGCGACCATTCGCCGATATAGCGGGCGCCCGGATCGGAATCGAGCACGCGCAGCAATTGCTCGGTGGCCGCGCCGGCCGTGGCGCGCTCGATACGACCCCGGTGAAACTCGAATTCCACGTTTTCAAACACGGTGCCTTGGTAACGGCTGGGGGCGTTGTAACGGATCACTCCTTCCAGGCTGTCGCGCACCGGCGCGGTGAAGACCTCGCCATCGGGAATATTGCGCTGGCCATGGCAAGGGCGAATGGGCAAACCGCGAATGGAAAACTCCAACTCGGTGCCGGGGCCCACGATGCGCACCCGGTCGGCTGCGGCCAGCCGCGCAACCAGCGGCAGTTGATCGCGCGCCATCTGGGCATAGTCGGCCGTGCAAACGTCGAAATAGTAGTCCTCAAACGCCTCGCTGCTCATCCGCGCGGCTTGCGCCATGGCGTCGGTCGGATAGCGCAGCACCACCCACCGCGTGCGCGGCACGCGCACCTGGGTGTGCACGGTTTGCCACCACAGCTTCTGATACAGGTCCATCTTCGCGGCAGGCACATCGGCAAACTGGTCGCTGTTCTGCGCCCCGCGGATGCCGATGTAGGCGTCCATCTGTTCCATGCGCGCTCGCTCAAATTGACCGGCCAGGCCCAGGTTGAACTCGCTGCCAGCGCTGTACAGCGCCCGCAGAACCGCATTGCTTTTCCAGGTCACGAACGGGTGCGCGCCCCGCGCACTCGCGCGCTCTATAAGCCGGGAAACAAGCGCCGCGTCGGGCAGATCAAAGGCCTCGATCAACAGTTTTTCGCCCCGGGAAAGCTGGCAGCTATGGTCCACCAACAGTTCGGCCAGACGATCGATTCGCGAATCGCGCATGCGGGTTGTTTCCTGAAAGCCGAGTTCTTCTCAACACGGGGCGGCGTTGGTCGCCGGCAGGAAGTGAATGTAGCGGTTGTGCGGGCCACGGCGCTCGAGCGTGCCACATCATACGGCCCGGTTGTGTCGATGGACAACCGGGGTGGAAACGCACTAGTGGCCTGGATGGGTCGTGGTGATCTGGCCGGTGCCCCGCGTGCGCCACGCGCCACCACAGCGCGGCATTGCTTGCCGGCAGGTGGTCCGCGACCTATATCAATACAGGGGTTGCGCGCGTTGTTCGGCCGTCGCGTGCCCTGGCACCAAACCCCCGGTCGTGGCCACGACGGTGCGTTTCTCGGTGATTGCGCCCTCTAAGATTCCCCACGCCCATGCCACAGCGCGCTCGCAAGGAAGCCCCGCCCCACACCGCCGACTGGGAACTCCAGTTCGCGCAGGCGCTGGCCGAGCAGCGGCAACGGGTGTCGGAATTCGTGGTCGATCGGCAAGGCGAGCTGGACCAGATCGAAGCCAAGTTGCTCGAACAGTTGGCTCGGATCTCGGCCGGGGTGGCCAGCGAGCGCAGCCGCCATGACGATGGCGCGCACGCGCTGGAAACGCGGCAGGCCGAGTTGGCCGCCGAGGCACGTCAACTGGCTGAACTTCGCGTGGCACTGGAAACGCGGCAGGCCGAGTTTGCCGCACTGCAGACCGCCGAACAAGAACGGCTGGCAGCCGCCGCGGCCAGCTTGGCAGCCCGCCAGGGAGAAATCTGCGAGCGCGAGGGCCAGTTGACCCTCGCCGCGCGCGACGTGGCAGCGCAACGCCGAATCCTGACGGCCGAGCGCGAGGAGCTCGACGCCGAACGCGAGGAAATCAACTCGCAACGGCGACGGTGGGCCGAAAAGCATGCGCAGCTCGAAGCCGACCAAGAGCAGTGTGCCGGGAGAGCTAGTGAGACCAAGCTGCAACGGCGCCGCGTGGCCAAGGCCTTGCTGGCACAGCGTGCCGCGCAAGCTGCCGAATGCCTGGCCGCACAACAGGCCGCCGAGGAAACGCGCCGCGCGCTGGCCGACGAGCACGAGCGGTTGGCGCAAAGGCAGTCGGAGCTAACAGCCGATCGGGCGCTCGTCGCTCGCGAACGCGACGATCTGGCGGCGCTACGCAGCGAGTTGGAAGCCGATTTCGACCGGCTGGCTGAGTTCGAAACCGAAATCGTCGCGCTCGCCGCAGGCCACTCGCCCCCGGCCGCCGGGCCGCCGGACGATGCTGCTAGTCAACAACTCGTCGCCCAGGCCCAGCGGCTGCACGAGTTGGAACAGGCGCTGCTGGCCGCGCGCGAAGCGATCCAGCAGTTGGGCGGCCAACTGCGTGAAGAACAACGCCGTGCCGCCGAAACGACCGGCGACGCCACGCAGGCACGCCACGCGCTGGCCGCGCTCGAGGCCGAATTGCAAGCGATGCGTCAAGGGCACGAAACTGCCTGCCTCGACCCCCTCCGGGATCCGAACCACGACCAGGTTGGCACGCAGTTCGCTGAAGTGGAAGCCGAGCGCGATCAATTGCTCGAACGCCTGTCTGTGACCGAACGGCAATTGGCTGATGCCCTGGCCGAAACCAGCGGCGATGATTATCGCCGCCGATACGAACTGGCGCTGGGTGATCTTCGCGATCAGAAGGGGAAAATCGCCGAACTGGAACGCTTGCTCGCCGCGGCGCGCCGGCAAGTGCCCACCGCCTCGCAAGGTGATGGCCAAGATTGGGAATCGCAAAAACGTCGACTGTTGGCAGCGCTCGAAGCCGACCTCGATCCGAGTGACGACAACCAACGCCGCCAGCGGATCACGATCGAAGATGCCCTCGAGCGCACCGACGAAGCGCTGGCTGCCAAGGATCGAGAACTCGACCAACTGCGCCAACAGTTGACGGCCGGAGGCGTGGCCGCCGCGGAGGTCGATCTCGACCTGCGCGTGCGACAAGAACGCGATAAACTGCACCTGCTGCAGGTCCAATGGCAAGAAAAACTCTGCCAGGCCGAGGTCGAACTGTCGCAAGAGAGGGCCAAAATCGCACGCGAACGTTCCACCATCGAGGAACGTCTGCGCGCCATCGATGAAGAACAGGCACGGCGGGCTTACGTGGCGTCGGGCACGTCGGCCAACGGCGGCAAGAAAGCCACCCGCGGGCGCTGGCTGGCTCGGCTAGGCCTCAAGGACGATGAAGACACTCGCACGGGCTGAAAATGTCTCGGGCGCATCCTGGCCACGCTTCGCGCTGTCCGCACTCGAGCTGTGCCATCTCCGGCACGACCTATCCCAAACGGGCCACACAGGTCGCTAACATGCCAGGCAGCCTGGCTTGGCTTTTCGTTTTCGCATTGTGGAACCAGACCACCACCACAGGCCCCGGCGGCCGACTACAGCGGGTTTCGGATCAACACCGCGTCCTGACGCCAGGTACGCGGCATCGGCCGGACCAGCACACTCAATGTCAATCCGCACAGCACCACGAAACCAATGCCGGCCAACAAGACCACCGTGTCGAGCATCACCACGCCCTCCGGGTGGCCGACAAGTGCCTCGCGAAAAGTCGCCGCGAGCCGCACCCCCGACTACCGGAGGAGACCAACAAGCTAATCCAGTGCCGTCAACTTGAACTCCACAAATGCCAGTGTCTCAACTTATTTAATGATATATATTTAGGACAAATATTTTATCATACACTCGACCTACAAAGACAGCGGTGTGTAGTCGAAACGACCACTCTACAAATATCAAAAATGCGACACTCAGTCGACTGCCTGTAGAGACCGGCGAGAGCCCCAACTAGTGGCCGATCGTGGGGCGATCAACGCTGCTGGTTGCCATGGGTGAATTCGTTCGGGTCGTATCGACCAAGACCAGCAGTTGCAACGAGCAACGGTGGGTGTGGGCCAGTGGTCGAAGCCAGTAATGCCGGGCAGGGAATTGGTTTCCTTCCAGGCCGCACGTTTCTTCAGGATCAACACTTGTCCGCCGCCGGCTACCCAGGAACTTGCGATCGACACCCGCCCGGCAGCTCGCGGGTACGGGGGGGCGCCTGGGCTTGGGGGTGCTTGTTCCTCGGTCTGTTTGCCAGTGGTTGTGGCGGCGGATCGAGCAAGGCCACGCGTGAGGCCGACCCACAGCAGTTCTCGCTGGATCGCATTGTGCAGGCGCGGGCGATGGGGCCGGTTCCAGCGGCGCCCGCTCAAGAGGAGCCTTCGTCGACGCCGCCCAGGCCGGGACAACTGCCCAGCTTTCGCCAATGGGGGCTATTGGAAACGGCGGTCGACGCGCTCGCACGCATCGGTGCCGACGCGGTGGCCCCATTGATCGAAACCCTGGCCGATCGCGATCCCCAGGTGCGTGCCAACGCGGCGCGGGCCTTGTCGTTGATGGGAGCCCAAGCCGAACCGGCCGTGCCCGCCCTGATTGATGCGCTGGAGGATGAAGACGAGCAAGTGCGCGCCAACGCGGCGCGGGCCTTGGGACAAATCGGACCGGCCGCTCGGCAAGCGATCCCGGCCCTGATCGAGTCGTTGCGCAAGGAGGCGTATCGCGCGAATTCTCCGTAACGCTTCTGGCCGCTAGCGTTGCGCGTCGCGAAAGGCCGCTTGCAGCGCTGCCAAAGCTTGTCTGCCCTGTTCGCTGGCCACGACGACGTCGACGCGGACCTCGCTGGTGGCTATCATTTCGATGTTGATGCCGGCCGCGGCCAGCGACTCGAACGTGCGAATGGCCACGCCGGTGTGGGTGCGCAAGCCAATGCCCGACACCGACAGCTTGGCCACGGCCTGGCAGGTGGTCACACCAGTGCAACCCAGTTCGGCGGCCAACCGCTGGGCCACGGCAGTCGCTCGTGCGAGATCCGCACGGGGCACGGTCCAGGTCAGATTGGCGCGACCCTGGCGACCAAAACTCTGCACGATCATGTCGACGAAAATGGCCTCGCTAGCGATCTCCTCGAACATCCGCGCGGCGGTCCCTGGTCGATCGGGCACGCCCAGCACGGTGACTCGGGCCTGCGTATCGTCGAGCGAAACATCGTTGATCGCCAGGTCTTCCATGCCCTGTAGCCGGGCCACAATTTCCAACGGGGTCGACACGCCGGCCGGTCGCGCGACGGCGTGGGGTGCCGCCACGGCTTGGGGTGCCGCCACGGCCGCGGGCTGATCGAGCGTGAATGCGGCGTGCGCCGCGCGCAGCGCGATAAGTGCCTGATGGCGCGAGACCAGCGCCGAGATCTTGATCTCGCTGGTGGTAATCATGTGCAGGTTGGCCCCCGCTTCGGCCAGCGCGTGGAACAGCCGTTTGGCCACCCCTTTCTGCCGGGCCATGCCCAGGCCCACCACCGAAACTTTGGATACCGCGTCGTCGTGGGTCACCCCCTCGGCGCCAAGCTGTTGGGCCGCCAGTTCGACCGCGGCCAAGGTGCTGGGCAATTCGCTCTTGAGCACGGTGAAGGAAATATCGGCTTTGCCCTCCGCGCCGACGTTTTGCACGATCATGTCGACGGCGATGTTCTCGGCGGCGATCGGTGAAAAAATGGCCAGGCTGGCACCGGGCCGGTCGGGCGCGCCGAGCACCGTCACCCGGGCTTCGTCTTTCAATAGAGCCGCGCCGCTGACCGGCTGGTCGGGCGATTCGGCAACGGCCGTGATCAAACTTCCAGGGCCGTCACTAAAACTGCTGCGCACATGAATCGGCACCGCGAATTTCTTGGCAAACTCGATCGAGCGATTGTGCATGACACCTGCCCCCAGGCTGGCCAGTTCGAGCATCTCGTCGTAGCTTACCTGGCGCACCATCCGGGCCTCGGGCAGCAGCCGCGGATCGGTGGT
>CAYSXM010000186.1:0-7386 GCA_964434905.1 uncultured Pirellulales bacterium
GCGGTAGTCAGCGGAGGTACCTCGCTGGTGTTCAGCAGCGTGGATCAAGGCAGCCACGCCGGGGTGCGGGTGATCGCCGCGAGTGGCACGTTCAGCGTTACCGGGGGCGACGGCGCGGGGACCGATGTCGGCAGCGATGCCGAGGCCGTGATCAATGGCCGCGCCTATACAGGGCAAGGCAATACTTTCGACATTTCAGATAACGGTCTTCGTTTCCGACTGGACCTAACGTCGGGTTTCACGGGCACGCTCGACACGATCTCGATTTCGGGCGATGCGCTGGCCTTTCAACTGACCCCCGATATCGGCCCCGCGGCCACGCTGGCAATTCCGGGATTGCACCCCGAGCTGTTGGGCGGCCCGAGCGGCACGCTCGACCAATTGGGCACCGGCGGCGACTATGCCGGCTTGGGAGGGAAAACGTCGCAGGCCTTGCGCATTGTCGACGAAGCCAAGGCGCGGTGGGGACGGATTTCCGGCCTGGTCGAGGGCTTTGCGGAAGGGGCAATCGACGCTGCCAGCGAGTTGAACTCCGGCTGGGAAACCAACTTGGCAGATGGCCTGGACTCGCTCTATGCGGCCGACGATGCCGAACAGGCCGCTTTGGCGGTGCACTACCAGTCGTTGGCAAACAATGCCTTGGCCGGGCTGGCAATCTGGGGCCAACAGCGGTCCGGCCTGGTCGACCTGGTCCGGCAAATCGCCGGGCTCTAGGTTGGCCGGTTGCCGGCTATGGCGGCCAATTGAAAGCCCAGCGCTCCATCGGGTATGCTCGGCCAAAGCCTACTGCCGATTCTTGCCTTTTGACGGGGAGCCGATTGCCATGCCGTACACATTGCCCAACCTGCCCTATGCCCACGATGCCCTCGAACCGTATGTCGATACGCTGACGATGCAAATCCACCACGGCAAGCATCATCAGGCGTACATCACCAATCTCAACAACGCCATCCAGGGCACGGCACTGGGCGAGCAGACCATTGAACAACTCGTGGCCAACTTGGCCCAGGTGCCCGAGAACATCCGCACCGTGGTTCGCAACAATGGCGGCGGACACGCCAACCACTCGCTGTTCTGGACCGTGATGGCGCCCCAGGCGGGGGGCGAGCCCGGGGGCGATGTGGCCGCGGCCATCAACGCCGAGCTGGGCGGATTCGCCAAGTTCAAGGAAGACTTTGCCAAGGCAGCCACGACCCGTTTCGGTAGCGGTTGGGCCTGGCTCAGCGTGACTTCGGCGGGCAAGTTGCAGATTGAAAGCACCCCCAACCAGGATACGCCGTTGATGGAAGGCCGCACGCCGATCTTGGGCCTCGACGTGTGGGAACATGCGTATTACTTGAAGTACCAGAACCGTCGCCCCGACTACGCGGCCGCGTTTTTCAACGTGGTCAACTGGTCGGAAGTGGCCAATCGCTACGCCGCGGCCAAGAAATAGGCCGCCACGGTTCAGCACCGGCTACCCGTGCGCCTTCGTGGGGCAACGCCCGTGTGGCCCGCTGGTTTGTTCTCTCTAGCAGTGGTTGGCGCTGCGAGTCTGGTTACCCGGTGCCGCTGGCAGGTGCCTGTGTGTGGCCCTGCGCCGTGATGGAACGGAAACGAGTTGCCGCGTGACACCTACCAGCTTGTTGTTCGTGTATTGCCTGCTGGTTGTTTCCGGCTCGCTCGTCGGCGGATGGCTGCCTGGGGTGATGCGCCTGACCCACACCCGGCTCCAGGTGATGATGAGCGCCGTGGCGGGCCTGATGCTGGGGGTGGCCCTGTTGCACCTGCTGCCGCATGCGGTCGCGCAGTTGGGCTCGCTCGATGCGGCCTGTGGCTGGGCCCTGGCGGGGCTGTTGGGCATGTTTTTTCTAGTGCGTGCTTTTCATTTCCACCACCACGGCGAGTGCGACGAAGCGCAACCCCACCAGCACCACGAGGCTACCGCTGACAACGCAAATCTTGCCGAATCGCCCGTGCATGCGGTGCCCCACGTGCACGCGGCGGCCGAAACCCCGGGCCGCCGCTGGGGTTGGCTGGGTATCGCCATCGGGCTGGCCCTGCACACGTTGCTCGACGGCGTGGCTTTGGCCGCCAGCGTGCGGGCCGATAGCCTGCACGCCGAACAGGGCGCGTGGGTGGGGTTGGGCACGTTCCTGGCCGTGCTATTGCACAAACCGCTCGACGCGCTGTCGATTACCACGCTGATGACCAACGCCGGCCGCGACGTGCGCACCCGGCAAGCAGTCAATGCCGCATTTGCACTGATGTGCCCGTTGGGCGCGGTGCTGTTCTATTTCAGCGTCGAGCGTTTTTTGACGCAGCAAGCTCCGTGGGTGGGAGCGGCGTTGGCGTTTACGGCCGGCGTGTTTCTGTGCATCTCGCTGGGCGATCTGTTGCCCGAGCTGCAATTCCACGACCACGACCGCCTGAAGCTCTCGGCTGCCTTGCTGCTAGGGGTGGCGCTGGCTTATGGCATCGGCTGGCTTGAACCGCGACACGCGCACCCAGCGGCGCCTGCCCCGCGCGGTCTGGCGCCGCCACCGCGGAACTAGCGAGTAGGCGAATAGTCGGTGGCCTCGAGCATCAACGATTGCACGCCGTCGGGTGTGGTCAGCGAGCCGCCGGCGGCCTGTTCCGACGCTGCCCGCGCTTGCTGCCAGGCGGGGTCGTCGCGAAAGGCCTGGAAACTAGCGTCGTGGGCTGCCTGCGACGCATGCGCCAAGAGGTACACCAGCGTCACGTCGGCTCTCTTCTGATCGGACAGCAGTTGCCAATAGGCCACGTTTTGCATGCCGTGCTTTTCGAACAACTTCACGGTGTGGTCGCGAAAACGCGAGTGCAGTCGGACCAGGTTGCCTGGCGTGGTCGTATAGGTGCGCAGCTCGAACACACGAGGCGCGGTGGCAATGTGGGCTGCAATCGGCGGTGAAAAGTCGGTGGCCTCGAGCAGTGTCGATTCGACCTTGACCACCAGTTTGCCGTCTTGTTCGCTAGCGCGCCAGGCAGCCAGCCAATCGGGATCTTGCATGAACGCCGCCCAGGCCTTGGTCCGCGCCGCGCGATCGGGAAAGGCCAGCACATAGTACAGGTTCTGGTCCGGGTTCTCGGTGGGCACCCAATAGCCAACGTTGGTCATGCCATGCCGTTCGAACAGTCGGCAGGTGTGGTCGCGAAACCGCGCGTGCAGCAAGTCAAGTTTTCCTGGGGCGGCCGTGTAGACACGCAACTCGTAGCAACGACTGTCGGCCGGCTCGTCAGCCCCCGCCCTCGGAACGGCCACCATCGCCGCACCCAGCATCAGACCCACGAGCATCGTCCAATGGCCATTCATCACCTGGTTCCTCGGGTTGGAAAATTGTTGATTGGGAGAATTCTGATTTCGCACGGCTCGCAGAATAACGACGTACGTCGCGATTCTGTCGTCGTATCCCTGCGACGTCGCAGTCTGTCGAATGTATCAACTGGCTGCTGGGCAATTCCATTCTCCGGCCCTCCGCACGGTGCGCGAACATACCATGCGCCGCGTTCAGAGGCCACAGGCTGCACTGGGCTGCGCCGACCCAAGCGATCCGCTACGCCGTGGCCAGACGTTTGACCAACATCGTGGCGTACGAGCCACGAGGTAGCGAGAATTCCAGGCACAGTTTCCGTCGCCCAGAATCCAGTTCGTCGTCCTCGAACCGCCACTCGAGCCCCGCCGGCTGGACCACCGCCGGACGGATGCCTTTGGAAAAAAATGTGTCGCGTGGATACTTTATGCGCATGGCGCGGAGTTCGATCCCGAGAGGAATCAGCGCCGTTTCCAACCACTGTTTCACGGTCCCTGGTTCGAGGTGCAGCCGGGCCGAGGGTAACGGCAGCTCTAGAGCTTGCCAGGCGGCCAGTTGGTCGGCGTCGAGCTGGCGGGGGCAGACCACCGCCCCGCCGCGCAGCTCCCAGGTGGCCAGTTGCTCGGCGCGGCACATTTCGCCTAGCGCGATGGCCAGCGCCCGGTTCCAGACGGCTGCCTGGAAGGCCGCCAAGTACAGGCTGCGCAGCTCGTGCGGAATCGTGGTCAGCGCGCCGCGAAAGTCGCCGGGGCGTTTCACCAGATGTTCCGCCGCGCTGCGCACCGCCGTGCCTGGCCCGGCGGCCAAGACCAGAGGCCAGTCGCCCCACTGGGCGCGCAACTGGACTTTTTCCTCGCGTACGTCGGGCCGATCATGATCGTTCGCGTCGGCCAGTGCCAGCCACAGTGCTCGCTCGTAGTTTCCCTGGCACCAACTAGCGGCAATCCACTCGCCCGTGGCACCCAGCGAACCGAAACGTTGATCGTCGTAATAGTTCGGCAACCCCATGTGGGGCACCACATCGAGCGCCGCGCGTGCCGTGTCGCACTCGCCCGCGCCGAGCGAACGGAGCGTGATCGTAAAGCGGTTGGCACGGATATCGGCCGAAGTGAACGGGCGATTGGTCGGCCCCAGGTAGGTCAGCCCTAGATGTTCTTGCCGCAGGTCTTGCCGCGGGCCACGTTCGATGGTGAGGAATTGCCGGGTGACCGCGTGGCGATCCTTGAGCCCGCCGAAGGCGATTTGCGGCTTGGAAAGCTTCCAGCGCTGGGCCACGGCAGCCAGCGCCTCGAGGGTTCCCAACCCTCGTTTTTCCAGGCAATACAGGCCAAACTCTCCGCGCGAGGGGGCGCGATCGGAGAGTTCGTCGACCTGGAAGTCGTCAACCAGCCGCGCGAATTTCACTGGGCCGCGCCTTGGCGCGCCCAGCGCGCCGTGTGTTGCCAGCCGTGGGGCATTACTTGGGCGCCATACGGATGGCGCCATCGAGGCGAATGGTCTCGCCGTTGAGCATAGCGTTTTCGATGATGTGCACGGCCAGTTGCGCGTATTCCTCGGGGCGACCCAAGCGGGGCGGAAACGGCACTTGTTGCCCCAGCGACCGCCGTGCATCTTCCGGCAAACCGGCCATCATGGGCGTGTCGAATAGCCCCGGCGCGATGGTCACCACGCGGACCCCAAACTTCGCCAGCTCGCGCGCGATCGGCAGGGTCATGCCGACCACGCCGCCCTTCGAGGCGGAATAGGCCGCCTGGCCAATTTGACCATCGAAGGCAGCCACCGAGGCGGTGTTGATCAGCACGCCGCGTTCCCCCTCGGCGTTGGCCGGCCCTTCGACCATGGCCGCGGCGGCCAGGCGAATCACATTGAAAGTGCCAATCAGGTTGACGCGTACGACGCGTTCAAATGCCGCCAGGTCGTGCGGTCCATCGCGCCCCACCACGCGGAGCGCTGTCCCGATGCCGGCGCAGTTGATGGCCCCTTGCAGCGAGCCAAAGGCCTGCCGCGCCGCATCGACCGCCGCCGCCACGCTGGCCGCGTCGGCCACATCGGTCCGGACAAACCGGGCTTGGGCCGCGTGGGTCCGAGCCAGTGCGTCGCCTTGCTCCTGATTCAAATCGGCGATCAGGCACTGGCCCCCCGCCGCGAGTAATTTCGTCACGCAGGCGGCGCCCAACCCCGAAGCCCCCCCGGTGACCAAGAACGTGCTGCCGGCAACCTGCATGATGGCCTTTCTGGCGCCCCACCTGGACGCACCTGCAAGGAAGTTGGCGAACGCCCCACGGGGGGCTGCCGCGGTGCCGCTGTAAACTACGCACTCGATCTGCCCCGGTCAACGCGCCCCAGGGACGTTTCCGGCCGCGGTGCCCGGGCGCCGCGGCGCATGCGCCCTAGGCCTGCGCATGCTCCGACAGCACCTAGCGCAAGGAATACTCCTGCAGCTTGCGATACAGTGTCGCCCGGCTAATGCCCAACAGCCGCGCTGCCTCGGGCACATTGTGCCCAGATCGGGCGAGCGCCAGTTCGACCAATTTCCGTTCCCAATGGTGCAATTCCAAACTGCTGGGATCAAACTCGCCAGCGCCGGGCGCCGCGCCATGTCCTACCGCGTGGGGTGCCAATTCGGCCGCCGAATTCGTGCCCGCGACAGCACCTGCGTCCGCCGCGCTCGCTGGAATTGCACCGCCTGGAGCAAGGCCAGCGCCGGCCGCGTTGGACGCGCCGCGCAAGGCTTTGGCCGTAAGATTGGCCACCGCGATGGCGAACTCGAATTGGTCCGGCTGAAAACTCCCTCTCTCGCGCGTGGCATACAAAGCTCCCATCGCGCGGCCTGCGGCCACCACCGGCACACAGAAGGCGTCAGCCACCCCTCCAGGTTCGCCACGTCCCTTGGCAATCCACACGGCGTGGCATTCTTCCAGCACGACGGGCACGAGCGAATCGTTCAGCACGCCGCCGGGGGGCGCATCGGCCGGCCGCCAGACCTCGACCATCAATTCGCCGTCGGCAGCGCGTTCCAAATAGCCTACTCCCACCGCCTCGCATCGCTGGGCCAGGCAGGCCAGGGCGCGATCGAGCATGCCACGGCGATGCGGCTCGCTCAGGAACCCTACGGCCAACTGGTATATCAAGAGCAGATCTTTGGCCTGCTGATTGTCCGCCAACGACAGCGCATTGAAGACGCCGCTTTCCTCGCCATCGACGCTGGCCTGCTTGACAACCGAGGCACGAGCGGCACCGGGGGGCGAGCCACCCAGGGTAGGCGGATCCATACTGGTATGAAACGAGAATTCGGTCGAGCCGATGCGCACCCGATCGGCGTCGCAGAGCACCGCCTCGCGCACCGGCAGCCCGTTGACATAGGTGCCGTTACGGCTGCGATCGTCTCGAATGCGCCAGTCGGCGCCCTGCTGCACCAACACCGCGTGAGCGCGCGAACAGAGCGGGTCGCCGATAACGACCGCGCAACTGCGCCCGCGACCGAGAACATTCTCAGCGTGCGGATTCAGAAGATAGGTAGCCCCCGGAAAGGGGCCGGTTCGCTGCGTCAGGTAGCCATACACGGCTGCGCGCCACCCTTGCTGCAATCTGTTTCCGCCCGGGGCGCGCGAACCAGCCCGAGGACTTCCACCCGAAACCCCGCCGGCAATCCGCGCCGCGTCAGTAACCCATGCGACGTGTTTCACACCTGGCCACACTCACTATAACAGGCTGAACACCCACGGTGGACCAGAGGCCACCCGGAACCGGGCTCGCATCTCAAGAGCGGCTTGGATCGCGCCCCAGCGGCTCCCACATCACCAAGATCGGACCGATAGCCAGTGCGCCCGGCATGCGCCGACCGAGTAACCTGCTTGGAGGTGGCCGGAGCCGGCCGCGGTGGCCCGTGCCCCCCCCAGAGTGCGGTTGCGGCGAAATGGCCTCGAGAACTCAGCAACGCTAGGCCGCCATGAACACCGACCGTCTCAGCCCAGGCTCCCCCCCGACGCCAGAGGGCCGACCGACCAGGGCCGTATTGCTGGTGGCCCACGGTACGCGCGACCCCTTGGGCATCGCCGCAGCGCGCGAGGTGGGC
>CAYSXM010000187.1:0-7384 GCA_964434905.1 uncultured Pirellulales bacterium
CGTATTTCGACAGCGAAGTAAACAACCGCGACTACAACACCACCGACTTGTTTACCGATGCTTGGCGGCAACGGATGGAACCGATCTGGGACAACTATTGGCGTGAATACAAGCAGTTGGGCGGTGAGGTCGATTGGTTGATCTTCGACATGGAACGCACGCCGCGCCTGTACGAAGGAGGGCTACAAGACCCGGTGCGCCAGCAAGAACTGCTCGACGACCCACGCTTCTCCGCTTTGCTGCAAGAGATGGGCTTCTCGCTGGCAAACGTCACCGAATTCAAGGACATGGTCTCGAAATACAAGACCGACGATCGGGCGTTCGCGTTTCATGAGGTCATGCATCGCAAGATGGCAGACGACATGAACTTCCTGGTGGATATCGTCAAACGGTATTTTCCCGATGTCAACGCCACCGACTACAACCACACCGCCAAGGCGCCCAGCACCTATACCGCGGGGCAATCCTCGAAATACTATCAAAGCCCCTTGGGCACCGGCTCGATTGTGGGAACCCATAGTTCGTTGCCGTTGTATGGTGGCCTGCGCGAGTCGTGGTTCTGGGACCAGGCCACGCCCGGTAATCGCCAGGCCGCCGGACCGCAGTACCCTAATTATCCGATCCCACCTGATAACCAGTCGGGCTACAACTCGCTGAACTACAATTTGTTTAACTTGAGATCGGCCATGGCCGCCACCCAAGACGGCGTGGTGGCGTGGCTCAGTTACAAGCAGTTCAACGACCCCACCGTGCCGCAAAGTACCGGCGGGTCTCCCTATTCGAGCCTGATGTACAACAACGACTATTGGTACGAACTGGCATTCCACAGCGCGATTTCCGGTGCAGAAATCATGTACTGGAATCGGCAGGGGCAATACGACGACTCGCCTATGTACAACGCGCTCAAGGAGCTGGACCGCGTCACCCAACACGACGGACTGAAGGCCTTTGTCGGCGAACGGCTCGACTGGAACGAGCCCTATCTGGCCAGCCGCGCCGATGTCGGCGGACGTGTCGTGTGGAGGGTGACACCCGACCCCACGCTGACGACTACCGTGACGACCCAGGGAGACAATCTGGTCTTCCAGTTTGGCACTCGCGGCAGCTTGACCATTGCACGCGGACAGTTGGTGCCGGGCGAGTCGATTTCCACGGCCGGGTTCTGGGTTTACCAAGCCAATGCGGTGCCGCAATTGCAGCTTTGGACTCAAGAATCTCCCGTCGAGGTACTGCCCGGCCCTGGGGCACCTGTTGTGGCGCCCACGCCGTCGACCTTCCCGGCCGCCGCTCCCGGCGCGCCCGCGCCCACACCCACATCTTCGGTCGCGGCGGTGGGCCCGGCCCTGCGTTTGCGATTCGCTTTCGACGCTTTGCGCAATAATGCCACGTCGTCCGATCCCGACGCAGCCAACGTGCTGTCGACGACCGCGCGCTGGCGGACGGCGCCAGGATCGGTGCTGCGCGATTCCGAGACGCGCGCCCTGGCCACCTGGGATCAGACCCCGCTGGCCCGCGCGATTTCCAATTCGTTCGCTCCCGAAAGCGCGTCACGTGGGACGGCGGGGTATCGGTCTTCCACGCTCGATGGCCTGTCACAGCCAGGCGACCTGTCCGCAGGACCGTCGACCGTGGCAGCGGAACCGATCTCGACCCTGTCGGTGTCGTCGCGGGGCGAGGCACCGCGCACGCTGTCGTTCCAACTCGATTCCACGCGCCCCGACTTGGTTCGTGCCAGGCGAATCGAAGCGGTTGCCAACGCGCTGCAAGCCACCGCGCGACGCGGCTCGGCGGAAACGTCACCCGTTTCACCTAGCGAGCGAGCGCGATGGGGCTTCGACACAACCGCGCCGGTGCAAGCGGTCGAAATCGCGTGGGCACGATTGTCAGATGCTTGGGCCACGCTCGAGGTGTTGGAGCATCCGGCCGTGGTCGAGCCCTTGACCGGGCAGGCCGTGGAGCAGGACACGGTCAGGCCGACCGCGCGCGATGGGTCGCCAGCATGGTCCAGAGAGCACGCGGCGTCATCGCCGGCAGCGCAGCCAATCGAGCGAACGCGGGAAGCTTGGCCGACGCCTCAGACCGATGCGGCCCCCGAGCTGCCGTCGGCTAGCCCAGCCGCACCGTCCGTTCCGGCGCCTGCCGCAGGTGGGCCCGTGGCCCCTGGCAGGTCGCCAGTGTAAACGCCCACCTGGTAACCCAACGCCTGGTGCGTCGACTGGCCGGAGAACCCCTGGCCGACCCGCCCCGAGTAATAGAGTGTCATCACCAGGCCTTTCACACCCATCCGCAGAAACCGCAGCAAGGGTGCGCCGGGGCCGCGCCAACTGGGGGCGCCTTCGAGCCAGCGCAGGAACAGCGCCACGACCGGGCTCGGTAGGAGCGACACCACGATCAAGAGTTTACTCAGGTCGGCGCGGTCGCCGACCGGCATGTGATCTAGCACATCGTCAATATGCTCCAGGCAGCCGCAGGTAGAAAACCGCGGCAATGGTCCCGAGCCCGGCGCATAGACGTCGCCCAGCTTGACCAGGCCCCGCAGGGCCCGGGCCGATAGATATCGAGAGGCGATCGGCATGGGTTTAGCGCCTCAACCATTGGCGGCTGGCGTCGCAACTCAGCGCCATGATGGTAAACGAAGGATTGATACCGGGCGCGGCGGGGAACACGCTGGAATCGGCCGCCAGCAGGCGGGGAAATCCGTGGAGTTCGTAGTCGGAGTTGACCACCGTGTGCCGGGCCTCGGTTCCCAGGCAGCAGCCACCCATCAGGTGCAAACCGAAGCCTTGCTGGCACTCGATCACGCGTCGGGCGCCCACGGTTTCCAACATCGAGCGAACTAGTTCCAGCCCCCGCTGAATCTTTTTTTGATCGCTTCCAGACAACGGCTTGTCGACTACCAGCTTGCGGGCACGGCGGTTCCATCGCACCACGCCCAGCGGTTCGTCGCGCACCGCCACTTCGATGCAGGCCAGGTGGCGATAGTCGAGCATGGCCTGCGAGTGTTCGACCCCCAACCCCGGCAGCAACATGGCCACCGCGATCGGCGGAGCGAAGACGTTTTCGAATTTGACCCCTTCCAGGCGCAATCCCCGATCGTGAGCTTGCACCGCCTGCAATGCGCCACGATGCGCGTCGACCACTTCGTCCATCACGCCGAACGACATGTACTGCGGATGGCAGCAAAAGCCGCGGCCCAAGGCGGGCAAGCGGCGTGCGATTTCCGCGGACCGGAACAAAATGCCGCAATTGCCCAAGGCGCCTGCCGCCAACACACATCGTCCGGCCTCGATCTGGCGAGTGCTGCCACGTTGGCGGCCGGCCACGCGTACCCGGTCGGCCAGGTGTTCCACGTGATCGACATCGAATTCGGTTTCTATTTCCAAGCCCAAGTTGCGGGCACGGGGGATGACCGTAACCAGCGCGCTTTGTTTGGAATCGCGTGGGCAGCCCCCCAAGCACACAATGCAGTCGGATCCGTGTTCGAGCGCGCAGTTCGACTGCGCCCTTTCGAGCGGCTGCCAGCGGTAGCCCAACTGGTCAAAGGCCTGGGAAAACAAGCGCGCGTTGCGATTGTGGTGCTGTGCCGGAATGGTGCTGCACGCGGTATCTGCCAGCACGTGGTCATAGTGCGGGGCAAAATGGTCGGCAGCCAGGTGGGCAATTCCTGACCGATCTCGCCAGTCGTCCCAGGCCAGATCGTCGAAGCGATCGAGATCGGCCTGATTGACAACCGAGGTGCCCCCCAAGCACTTGCCGCGCAGGAATCCGAACTGGCCATCGCGGCTGATTTCGAGACCGCCTCCCCAAAACATCTGGGTCGAATAACCCATTTCGTCGCGCGGATAGGAATGGCGATCGAACGCGCGCCCTGCTTCGAGCAGCACGCACCGCGCGCCGCCGGCAGTCAATTCCCAGGCAATGCGCGCCCCAGAAACGCCCGAGCCAATGATTGCGAAATCGTACATGGGTTCAAACCGCCGAATCGTTCACCGGGGGACGCGGTAACTGCCGCCGGAATCCTGCCTCGCAATGTTAGGGGGTCGTCAGGCAGTGCGGCACCTTACTCCAGTGCCGTCCCGACCACAACTCAGGCGCTAGCGAGCCGGCGCCGCGGCATCGCCTGGCGCGCTGTCGGTCGCTGGCCCCTGTCGTGGGTGCCGGGCCAATTCTTCCAGGAATTTCTGGTGCTCCGGATGGTCGGCAAAGCTGGCCGACTTCACGACGGGCCGGCCGGTTTCCAAATCTAGCGGGAAGATGGCCACCCCTTCGACCAAGAAAGCCTGATTGGGCACTGGCACTGCGCTGACCCGCCCCACCAGCACACACGGCTGGTCAACCAGGCCCGGCGCGATTGGCCCCGGCCAGACCACGAATTCCGTCCACGAATCTCGGTTGGCACCGTGGCCCTCGAACAACATCACCGTTCGGGCGTAGGGTCGGTGGTGGAATTGGCGCCAGTTGTTGGGTGTCCGCGCACCAGGTGGAAAATAGTGCGTGTACCGCGTGATGCGGCCGGCGATCGCCACCCAGCGGCCGTCGTCGCGCGCCACGTTGTGTTTGGCCAGCGCCTCGACCGCGATCGGCTTGGTTTCCGCGACGTTTATTCCTGCCAGATTGGGTCGCAGTTCCATGGCTGCGCCAACCAGCGCCACGGCGTCGGTAGCGTCGACGGTAGGCCAAATTTTCGGTGCCCAATTCTCCTCGAATCGGCGCCACTGCAAGCGATTCCAAGACAGCGCCAACGCGAACGCCGCGGCAATCAGCACGGGGCGCTGCCAACGACTCCAGCCCACATCGTTGGCCAACCCGCCCAACACCGTCGAGGCCGGCCCCACGGCCGGTAGCACCACGTCGCGTTCGCCTAGCCAGCGGCCGGCGGTCCATTCAAACGCCAGCACCCAGGCCGCAAAAAACTGCACTACGAACACCCACTGGAACATCGTCAGCAGCCGGTCCTCGGTATAGGCAAACAGTCCCAGCGCCAGCAGCGTGCCCAGCGCCAGGTTAGTACACAGCACCAACGCCTCGCCCCGCCGGAAGGTCACCGACCAGGCCGCCACTAGCAGCACAACGCCAGGTGCCAGCAGCCCTTGACCGTGGCGCGTTTGCCAGGCCAGAGCCGAAAGTATCGCCGAGGCGACCACCGCCATCAGCAGACCTTTCGCGCTGGCGCCACGCAGGCGAGATAGCACTGCGCGCTCGGCCAGCAAGAACCAGGGCACCAAGGCCGCTAGAACGGCCGTCAGCCACGGCAGTTTCCAGCGCACTGAAACGTTCCAGGCCTCGACTGTGTTGCGCGCCAGGTTCGTGAAGAAGAACGTGGGGTGCGCCCAAAAACTCGCCTTGGCACGTTGCATGAAATAGGCGTAGCGTTCGGCCACATCGATCAGGCCCCGCTGGTTGGCCTCGTAATCGATTTCGGACGAATAACGCCCGTATTGAGGGGACGTGGCGGCATATAAGTGTGCTGCGGTGCTATCTTGCAAGGAGACGATGCCAAAGCCCAGCCATTGCCGCACCAACAGGGGGCTGAGCACCAAGAGCACACCCGCGAACACTGCGCCTGCCGCCCAAGCGGCTCGGCCATAGCTGGCGCCGGTCGTGCGCCATAGCAGCCCCACGCAGACCAGCAAACCAGGCAGCGCCAACAGGGACAGCATGCGTGTCAGGTTCGAGATGGCGAACAACAAACCGGCGGCAAACAGCCACCAGCCGCCGCGTCGCCAGGCGGCCAGTAGCACGGCCAAATGCAACAGCAAAAGCGTGAGCCCCGGCGCCTCGGACATGATCTGCACACTTTGGGCGGACAACAGCGGATCGCAGGCTGCCCACACGGCGGTCGCCGCGCCCACCAGCGGGTGGATCATTCGCGCCCCGAGTAGATAAAGCAGGGTGATCGACAGGGCGCCTGCCAAAACGTTCAGACCCACGGCCACCGCAAACGATGGGCCGGTCCACACGTAGACCAAGGCCAACATTACCGAATACAACGGTCGTCGCGCCGCCCAGTGCGCTGGAATGGGGCGACCATCGGCCAATTCAGCGGCACAATAATCCCAGGTCTGGGCGTCGGAAAACGGCACGCCACGCACCGCGTGGAACATCGGGTAACCGTCGCTCGGATCGCGCGCCACGTCCCAGGCATATCCGGCCCGCCATCCCAGCGCCAGGCACAATACGAGCCACGGCGCGACGCGTGCCAGGCACACAGCCGTTGGCGACCCCTTCCGGTACAGGTTCATGGTGTGCCCTCGGCCGAGGCGCCGGGGGAAGTTCGCCGCGTCGCAGGCACCTCGGGCACCGCCGACGACAACGGCTTTGCATCGGCGGGCGTGGGAAGGGGGAGAATCGACGGCGTGCTCGCCTTTTCGTCCGCCGCGGACAAGGGTTCGATCGAGAAATCGTCGACTTCAACCGCGATCGCCTCGCCCCCTAGATTCAAGACCAACAAAGGGGAGCCGTCGGCGGCGCTCGCGGTAAACTCTTGATCTAGAGCCTGCCAGGAAGCGGTCAAGTCTAAATTGTGCCACAGACCCATGGCCTGGAACGGTGGGCGGTTTTGCTGCACAAGCACGGCCACAGTTCGGGGGGCATCGCTTCGCACACGTATCCGCAACCGGAAGCGAGCTCCTAACTGGATTGCCGGAAGCGGGCGCACGAGGGTAATGCTCCAGGGCCGGGGCCCCTGTGCCTTGGAAATTTCGGCACGCAGCGGGCGATCTTCCGTGTTGGGAAAAACCAGTCTTCCTTGGTCGTCAGGCGACAACCTCAGCAGCCACCCATCGGACGATCCCAGGTCGCCGGCCACGGCTGAATCGCGCGCCCCCTGGCTCAACCGCACCCCACCCCAAAATCCGGTCGCCAGCAACAAGGCCCCCACCGGCAGTGCAAGCAGCTTGAACGACATGAGACCCCGACCACCCTCAAAGTTTGCCTAGTGCTACCCACTAGCGCCCTACAGTGTACCGTGTGGCACGCGGTGGACCGCAAGCACCCAGAGTTTCTTGCCTTGAACCAGCCAGGTGGTACGATACCCAGAACGTTGAAGACTGCCGCGGGGCACGCATGGTCGAATTGTCGACTCGCGTCGGCCGCGCATGGGAGTCGACATCGGCACGACGGGGCAAGCGGTACGGCAACTCCGCGCTACCCCTGAGCCCGAATTATTCATGAGCCTTCTGCCGCAGAACCGAACGTGTCGCGACGAAGTTCATGAATAATCCGTGCTTAAAAATACCTGCTTGCGACTTAGGAGACGCCTACCATGGCCAAAGACACGGAACTGCATGAAGAATCGGCCGCTACCCCCGCACCCGCACCGGCTGCCGAAGCACCTCGTCAGACCCAGATCAAGCTCGACGACTCGCACGTCGTGGCCACCTAC
>CAYSXM010000188.1:0-7357 GCA_964434905.1 uncultured Pirellulales bacterium
CGAAGCGGTCCATGTCGAATCGGCTGGCCCCGGCCGCCATCATTTCAATGGCACAGCAAGCCAAGCCGAACGTCAGCGGCCACAGGCTGGCCTGCCGCGCCCAGTTGATCGCCTGCTCGACCGTAGTCGTGATGACATTTTCCTCGAATCGTCCTTCGATCCAGGGCTGGGTCATAACGAGCGTATCCTTCGATGGGGGTTGAAGATGCGTTGCAAA
This sequence comes from uncultured Pirellulales bacterium, assembly GCA_964434905.1. Lineage (GTDB taxonomy): Bacteria > Planctomycetota > Planctomycetia > Pirellulales > CAYNRE01 > CAYSXM01. The sequence goes on from CAYSXM010000188.1 coordinate 218, forward strand.
CCAGGCCACCCAATATAGCGACTTACTAGTTGGTTTCAAATTGGCAACAGGTTTGACCATCTAGCCGGCATTGCGACAGCCGCACGTTGGTCGAAAGCAACTCGGAAAACACCAGCTTTTCCATCGCGCACACTCCGCGATCCTGTTCCGCCAGCCCCGGATATGGGCAATCGTGGGCCACCAATACCGGTAAGCCCCCGTCCTTTCGGACCTCGAATGGCAGTTGTCGGTTGGCCAGCAGTTCGGCCAGCGATTCCATGCGTTCGGCGGTGGATTCTCCCTGCACCTGGTCTTCGTAAAACTTGGCCATTCCGTGTGCCAAGCGTTGTAGCAAGCCACGCCGCACGGTCGGATCTTGAATTGCGCGGACTTCCTGCCACAGCACCGCAGCCAAGTCCGAATAATTGGTTCCCGCCCGCCGCCGCGCCAGCGCCGTCAGCGAGTAGCGATGGCTGGGCCGGCCACGGCCAACACGGCTGGTTTCTCTCGAGACCAGACCCTGGCCCATCAATCGCGTCAGCCGCTGACGCACCGCCGTAAGGGTTACGCCTGTAGCGCTGGCCAATTCGCTGACCGAGGCTCCCGATCCGCGTCGTAGCAGATTGAGCAACTGTCCGTCGGAGGTTTCCACGGTGGTCGCCATGTCGTCAGCCCTAGATTCGCGGCGATAATTGATTCGCCAGTATTATACCAGTTTACACATATTTGACAACCAATTATGTTTTAATGTTCTTTCGAGCGGCCTCGGACTTTCTACATAAATCGTTGACACGCAACATCTTATTGCGTTACAAACCTACCCAAGTGCGCGGAGTGAAGTTGTTTCCAAAGCCGATTTCGACACGCATTCCGAGCGACAATTTGCGCTGCGGAACCGGTCGGGCCAAAGATCGTATCTGGCCAATGTGATTGCCTGTCGGCCTCGGCTGGGACTTCGTAGGGCGTGGCTGGTACTTCGCAAACTTTTGGTTGAGGGATTTTCGTGAAGCCAGTCTCAATTGCGGCGATTCGACGGTTGTTCCAGTGCGCGGCGCTGAGCACGCTCCTTTTGGCGGGCTCGCTTTCGGCCTCCGCCGGAGGAGTCCCCGTTGCGGAACCGGGCGCGGCGACCACGGCGACCGCAGCGACCATGTCGCCCGAAAATGCCGCAGGCGTGGACCCTGGCACGCCACACGGCACGCCTTCGGCCAACTGGATGATCCAGGTGGACCAGTTCTTTGGCGACTATTTGGTAACGCCCCTGGCAACGGTATTGATGTACGATTTTGGCACAGGGGCCCGCTGGGGGCGTAAGTCGACTCTGCCGTTCGTGGTGATCTGGTTGCTGTTTGGCGCCACGTTTTGCACGCTGCGGATGGCTTTTATCAATGTGCGCGGCTTTTGGCTGGCGGTGCGCATCACGAAGGGAGATTTCGATCAGGGCCATTCGGCGGGCGAGGTATCGCACTTCCAGGCGCTGGCCTCTGCTTTGTCAGCGACCGTTGGCTTGGGGAATATCGCCGGCGTGGCGATTGCAGTGGCCACCGGCGGCCCGGGCGCGGTGTTCTGGATGATTGTCGGCGGACTGCTGGGCATGACCAGCAAGATGGCCGAGTGCACGCTGGGCCAGATGTATCGCCGCGTGGCGCCCGACGGCACCGTGTCGGGTGGCCCCATGCACTACCTGCACGATGGGCTGCGGGAAATGGGGCTAGGCTGGTTGGGCATGGTTTTATCGGTCCTGTTCTCCTTGTTGTGCATCGGTGGTTCTCTAGGCGGAGGCTGCACTTTCCAGGTGTCGCAATCGCTCGACGCGATTCGCCGCGAGGTCGATCTGCTGGACCGTCAGCCTTGGATTTATGGTCTCTTTATGTTGGCCATCACCGCGCTGGTGATCTTGGGCGGTATCCGTCGTATTGCCTCGATCGCCGATAAGATCGTGCCCGTCATGTGCGGATTGTACGTTCTCACGTCGCTATATATTCTGGGGGTTCATGCCAGCCACATCCCCGACGCCATCGCCCAGATTGCCCGGGGCGTGTTTCAGCCCGAGGCAGCCTACGGTGGGTTCGTGGGGGTCATGGTGATCGGCATTCGCCGGGCGGCGTTTTCCAACGAGGCAGGCGTGGGTTCGGCGTCGATCGCTCATTCCGCGGCCAAGACCGATCGGCCGGTCAGCGAGGGGATTGTAGCGCTGCTCGAACCGTTTATTGATACGGTCGTGGTTTGCACCATGACGGGGCTGGTGATCGTTATCACCGGGGCGCATCGTGCCGTAGAGAATCAGGCGTTTGTGCAGGCCGACAATGGTGCCGCACTGACCATGAACGCGGTGGGAGGAGTGGCCCACCTGTTTCGCTATTTGCTGTGCGCCACGGTGTTTTTGTTCGCCTATTCCACGGTCATTTCCTGGTCGTACTATGGCGAACGGTGCGCTACCTATTTACTGGGCCCGCGGGCCTCTGGCCCCTACAAGGCGCTATTTTTGGCGTTTGTGTTCTTGGGGTCGATCGTGACCGCCACGAACATCAAGGAGTTTTCCGACCTGATGATCCTGGGCATGGCGGTGCCCAACCTGGTTGGCGTGCTGCTATTGAGCGGCAAGGTGCGCCGCGCGCTCGATGAATATTGGAGCGATTATCGCGCCGGGCGATTGGAAATTCCTTCGGGCCGTTGATCGCCGCGGACGCGGCATGTTCGGCGACAGGTCGGGAAACTCGATCTGAAAATCGAGGGTTACGCCCACTAGGTTCTGGTGGGTTTCAACCCCACAGTAGAAACCGGGAGACATTGCTCATGGCCTGGCTACCCAAGCGAGTCGTGGTGGTACCGTACGATTTTTCCGAGCCCGCGCATGCCGTGCTACAGACGGCCCTGGAGTTGGTGTCGCAACCTGCCCAGTTGCACGTGATCCACGTGTTGCCCCCCTTGGAACCAGCCGACCCCGGCGTGATCTGGTCGACCGTCAGCGATGACAGTCGCCGGCACCATGCCGAGCAGGCGCTCGCCGAACGATTGCAAGGCTCGCCGGCGGCGGGGGCTACGCTGCATGTGGCAATTGGTGATCCCGGCCGAGAGATTACCGACTTGGCCGCACAACTGTCGGCCGAGCTGATCGTGCTCTCTTCGCACGGTCGGACGGGGCTAGCCCGGTTGCTCATCGGCTCGGTTGCCGAACGGGTAACCCGGCTAGCCCACTGCCCGGTGCTGGTGCAGAAGGGTTGATGCGTTCGGTAGCTGCTGGTGCCGCACTGGTCGTGCGTAAATCGCGCCCGCGACCGTGGCTGCCGGCACTTGTGTGCCGACGAGCTGCTAGCCAATCTCATTGAGCAGGCGATCGAGCGCCACGCTCAACTTGGCGTCGTTGTCGTAGGTACCGTCGGCGATCGCGGCACGAATCTGGGCCACGCGGTCCGAGCGGATCTCGGGCAGGTCGCGGGCCTGGTCGACGAATCGGGCCGAATCCGACAACGTCAACTCGTCGCTCGCGGAGGGAGCGGTGTTGCCGGTCGAAATAGGTTCTTGGCGAATGGAGTGGGGGGCACGCAAGGTTTGGGCACCGTGAAGTTGGGACGCACCGTAAATCTGCATGACGAATCTCCTCGGGCGATCACACCTCGCAGGGCGGGCGAGCAAGCGACGCTGCTCGGGCCAACGAGTGGGTTGTGTGACCGTGGTGTCGGGGTACCGGGACGTTTTGTGGCGACTAGCAACGGACCATCGGGTGAACGCTAACCGATTGTTCCTTCGACCGGCCCAGAACGGGCGTGTGGGATAGGATCGGTGGTCGAATGAACCTCTGCCGGTTAGTTGAGGATGCTCACCTCGCTGCCGTTGGTGTAACTCTCGGGTCGTAGGTCGGCCTGTTCCTTGTCGTGCGACTGGACGGCCTACGCGGGTTCCCTCGTAACCTAGTCATCGTCTGCCAAGGCAGTTCGATTCCAAGGTTTTGTCGAGGGTACTCCTAGGCCGTGTGGTTGGCATCTCCACACCGTTTCGTACAACGTGGCGAGCACGCGCAGCCACGTTCAATCCGCGCCGCCGCGCCACCTGGCTTGTCGACTTTCGGCGACATTGTCGAGCGAGCGCGGCAGGCCATCACGGGCCAACCAGGCGCGTGTTGCCTTTTGGCAACAAACCGCCTGGCCGCCTTCATGACGGGTGCCGCCCGAGCGTCTGGGGAGCCTACTGGGCCGCCAGTCGGCACGCCTTGCACAGACACCCGTACAACATGCATCCTACGTACGACCGGACCCGTTGGTTCGATCGATTTACCTTTGGGATTCTGCTGTCTGTTAAGTCGAGTCTCTGGCACGCCAGGTCGGCGATTATAGAACGACGGCCAGATGTCGGCAATATCGACATAAGATGCAATTTTCAATAGGGTTGCGTCATCTGGTCTGACGCCAGATAACGCCAGGATTCCCCGTTGACTGTCTCGGACCACCCAGCCCCATGCAAGAGCAACTCAGGGCGGGGAGAGGAAAACCACACGGAACTTTCACCGCTTCCAGGGGTTCATTGTCTAGCGAGCAAGCGTGGCGCACCGCACGTAAATTTCCTAGGTAAGGAGCTGTTTGCATGAGCTGTCGAAAGTGGATCACAGCGGTCGCGGTAAGCATTGTCGGTCTGACCGCAGCGCGCCTCGCGGCGCAAGGCGAGGGGCCGCCAGCAGGTGGGGCGCCAGCCGAGGCCGGGGCGTTGTTTGACCAACTCGATGCAAACGACGACGGCTCGTTGGACAGCGGCGAGATCGTGGACGAACATCGGCGGCTATTCGACCGGCTGATACGCCAGGCCGATGCCGACAAGAACGGCCAGCTTTCGCGAGAAGAGTTTTCCGCAGGCCTAGCGCAGCCCAAACACGGTGCTCGCAGGCCGGGATCCGGAGGTCCGCAGCGTGGCGAGGGACCACCACCAGGTGGTGGCCCAGGTGGCGGTCCGCCCGACCCGGCCGAGGCCGAACGCCGTTTCGGTCGCTTAGATGCCAACGGCGACGGGCAAGTGTCATTGGACGAAGTGCCCGAGGAGCGGCGTGAGTTTTTCGAGCGGATGATGCAGCATGTCGACACAGACAACAACGACCAGATTTCACGCGAAGAGTTCATCGAAGGCGCTCGGGCAATGGCTGCCCGATTCCGTGGACGTGGCCGGCCTGGCGCCGGTCCTCCGGGTGAAGGTGGTGGTCCTTCGGGTGATGGCCCTCCGGGCGAAGGTGGTGGCAGGGGCTTTGGGCCACCGGGTGGTGGTCCTCGGGGCCAGCGAGGGCATGGCGGTCGGCCGCCTGTGCCTCCGGTTGAAGCGGCGCTGGATGCCGATCACGACGGTACGCTGTCGGCGGCAGAAATCGCCGCGGCGCCCGCCGCGCTGGCGACACTCGACGCAGACGGCGACGGCCAACTCGAAGGGGAAGAATTCCGTCCGCCAGCGCCGCCGCGTGGCGGGCCAGGCGGACCCGGTTTTGGCGGTCCAGGTGGGCCTCCGGGTCCTCCGGGTGGTGGCCCTCCGGGTTCACCGGCTGGAGGCTCGCCGGGAGCCGATCGGGGACGCGATCGGGTGCGTGCTTTCCTGCGAGAACTGCACGAGGCCGACGCCGACGGCGATCAGCGGTTGTCGAGGGATGAGGCGCCAGAACGCATTCGCGATCGATTTGACAAGATCGACTCCAACGGCGATGAGTTCATCGACATGGCCGAAGTGCGCCAGGTCGCGGAACGCATGGCCGCGGGGGGCAAGGGTAAAGGAAAGCCGGGCAAAGGTGGCGCGAAGCGGCTGAAAAAGAAACGGCCAGGCGCGCCCGATACGCCAGCCGAGACCCCAGTTCCGGCACCGCTCGACGCTCCGGGGGGGTCGCCGCCAGCCGCCGAAGGTGAAGCGAACGAGTCTGGCGAGGTGTAGCCGGGTTAGTCGAATCCGACATGCAGCGCGACAGAACGTCGGCAGCCAGGCTGCCGGCTTTGGCAGCCATGGGTTTTGCGGGCCGTGTGTCGGAACAAGCTCCAGCAAATCGATCGGGCTTACTTTGCCTGCGAGATCGCACCCTCGGCAGGCAGAGTAGGCCCGATTTCGTTTCAGGCGTGCAGCCGGGCCTTTGGGCCTAGCCGCCCGTTGAAGAATTCAACGGACTGCTATTTCAACCATCTGGCAGCGCTGGTTTGCCGGCCAGAAGTATCACGCGGAGCCCGGCGCGAACGATTTATTCCCAATGGAAACCGTCGGGCAGTTCGGCTTCCTTGGGCAGGCAGACGATGCCGTCGCAAATTAGACCCTGGGGCGAGTCGGGGCTAGTGGCCAGTCCTTGCTGGTTGACCACGCGACAGTCGCGACCGATGCGGCAATTCTTGTCGACGATCGCGTTCTCGATTACGGAGCCTTGTCCGACGATCATGGGGGGGCGTCCTGCGGCGCGATCGGCGGCCAGGTCCTCGGCAGTGGGATAGAAGTCGGAGCCCATCAAGACCGAGTTGCGGATGGACACTCCGTCCTCGATCCACGAGCGCAGTCCGATCACGCTGTTCTCGATCGTTACGCCGCGACCGATCAGGCAACCGTCGGAGATCAAGCTGTTGTGTAGCCGGGCGCCGTCGATGCGCGAGGGTTGCAGAAATCGGGCTCGGGTGTAGATGGGAAAATCGTCGGATTCCAAGGGAAAGGCTGGAACCCGAGCGGCGCACTGCAAGTTGGCGTGGAAGAAGCTTTCGATGGTGCCGATGTCTTCCCAATAGCCATCGAACAAGTGCAACTGCACCCGGCGCGCGCGAATGGCCGTGGGAAAGATCTCCTTTCCGAAGTCGTGATAGTCGGTTTTGGAGAGGATCTCGACCAAGGTGTCGCGATTGAACAAGTAGATACCCATGCTGGCCAGGCAATCGCGGTTACGGCTGGCAATGCCACGCGCATCGATCCATGCGGGGTCGGTGTGTACCAGCGCCAGCTCTTCGTCGGATTTGGGCTTTTCCAGGAAGCCGACCACACGACCTGTGTCGTCGACACGCATGATGCCGAACCCGCTGGCTGCCTGACGTTCGACCGGCAGGCCGGCGATAGTGACATCGGCCCCGCTGCCCAGGTGCGTGGCCAGCATCTGCCGGTAATCCATGCGATACAGTTGATCGCCAGACAGAATCAACACGAGGTCGACGCCTGGCTGTTGCAAATATC
>CAYSXM010000189.1:0-7356 GCA_964434905.1 uncultured Pirellulales bacterium
TGGCCTTCTTTAAGCAAATGTTCGCGTACCCGCTCACGCAATTCGCTCGCCGCCTTTTTGGTAAAGGTGGTGGCGATCACCCCAGCTGGCTGGACTCGCCCAGCACTCAACTCGCTGCTAAGAATCTGTGTCAGGCGGTGGGTTTTGCCGCTACCCGCACCCGCGCTGATGAAGTGAAGATTGGTGGCTTGTGTAGTCATTGGTTTGCATCCCAACCGGCTAAAGTACCGAAGTCGTTGTATTGCTGATTCAGCGCTTCCCCGACCAGACCGTCTGTTGGCCATTCGCTAAGGCCATCTTGAAGATCGGATTCGTCAAGGATCAGTTCAAAGCAGCCTTGATCCTGCTGCGCCTTGCGCCAGGCCCAGGTTTTGGCGCAACGAAAAGATTGTGCGGCCGCGCAGGCCCTGGCCGAACAGGTGCCAGCACGGTTTAGCGATTTCGAGCAACAACACGAGGTGGACCTGGTGCTGGGGCGCGCGCGGGCCGCCGAGGGCGATTTTGAGCAGGCACGCGAGCATTATCGCCGCACCTGTCGGTCGCCACGAGGAGCGAAGACCGAGACCGCGGCGGTGGCACAATTGCTGATTGGCGAGAGTTATTTCCACCAGCAGAATTACGCCGCGGCGCTACGCGAGTACCTGGCAGTGGAAATTCTGTATGCCTACCCCGACCTGCAAGCCACCGCACTGCTGCAGGCGGCCAAGTGCTACGAGCAGTTGGGAGAATGGAAACAAGCCGTGGCACTTTACGATCGGCTGGCCCAGGATTTTCCTGGTAGCCAGCTTGTGGAAGAAGCGTCGCGCCGGCGGCAAGATGCCGCGCAGCGCGTCGACGCAAACGCAGATTCGTAACGCAGTCGGCCTTGGGCCCAGGGTGAACCACATGTACTCGCTACGCACGTTCACGGCGATCTGCCTGGCCTTTGCGCTCGCGCTGGCCGCAGCGCCCGCGGTGGCACAACCGGCCGCCGAGCTAGCCGATGGGCTCGCCACGGCGCCTCTGCCCGCGGACGACACGCCGCCGGCCACCGAGGCCGTCCCGGCTACGGCCGAGGAATTGATTCCCGTGGCCAGTTTTTTCGACGTGATGCGCGCCGGTGGCCTGTTGATGTGGCCGCTATTGCTGTGCTCGCTAATCACCATGGCGTTTCTCTTCGAGCGCCTGATCAGCCTGCGCCGGCACCGAGTAATTCCGGGCCCCTTTGTGCGGCGGTTCCTGCACCAGTTGCAAGACGGACAACTCGACCGGCAAGAGGCGCTAGATCTGTGCGAAGACAACCGTAGCCCCGTGGCCCAAGTGTTCGCGTCGGCGGTTCGCAAGTGGGGCAAGCCCGCCGTCGAGGTCGAGCAAGCCGTCCTCGACGCCGGCGAGCGCGCGGTCAACGGACTACGAAAATACGTCCGCATTTTCAATGCCGTGTCGACCGTGGCGCCCCTCCTGGGCTTGCTCGGCACGGTGACCGGCATGATTCAAGCCTTCAACGACATTTCCACCAGTAACGCCATGGGGCGCCCCGAGCTATTGGCCAAGGGCATGGGCGAAGCCCTGTTGACCACGGCGGCCGGGCTGGCGGTCGCCATTCCAGCACTGATTTTTTACCTGTATTTCATCAGTCGTGTCGACCAACTCGTGGTCGAAATCGATGCCCTGGGCCAAGAGGTCGTGGCGGCCATTTCGACCGAAGGGCTGGCCGAGAACCCCCGCCCCACCAAGGGCGCCCGCACGCGACGCCAAGATTCGGCTGCCTAAACCGTTGGGCTTGGTCAGCCAGTTTCCTCCGCGCCGGACCCTACCGAGGTACCTCGCACATGCCGCTCAAAACGCATCTCGACGAGCAGCCGTCGCTGAACCTGGCGTCGATGATGGACGTGGCGTTCTTGTTGATCTTCTTCTTCATGTTGGGAAGCAAGTTCACCGATACGGAACACGCCATCGAGCTCGAGGTGCCCCAAGTCGCCGCAGGAGGGGCCCTGACCACCGGTGCCGAGAAAAAAGTGGTGAATGTCTATCCCGATGGTCGACTGACGCTCGACCGACAGCCCGTTTCGCTCGAAGAACTACGCTCGAAGCTGGCTGCTGAAAGCGCCCAACATCCCGACCTAGGAGTCATGATTCGAGGTGACGCACACAGCCAATTCCAAAGAGTGGCTGAAGTGCTCAATGCTTGCAAACGCGCCGGGCTGGCCGAGCTGGCCATCTCGGTCCGCATCCTGCGCGCCGGCTCGTAGCCCCGGACGCTCGCGGCGAAGCCACAGACGCTCGAAACCACTTGCCCGGAGTAAACCACGATGGAGCGGATTGATCGCGTCCTCGACGTGTTCTACTCCGACAGGTTTTTCTGGGGAGTACTGTGGGCCGGACTGATGGCGTTGACCATTGCCTTGTTGGTGCTGATGCGCACCCGCTGGGGCCAAACCCAGCCGCTGCGCAAATGCGTCATTCTGTCGTTGCTGGCCCATTTGCTGTTGGCCGTCTATGCCAGCAGTGTGCAACTGGTGACCGCCGCCTCGGGCGCCGCCGATGCGCCGGAAGTGACAGTACGCGTCGCCGAGATAGAACCGCTGGCCGAATCCGAGGAAGCTGACGAACCCTCGTCGCTGCCCGACGCTCCCTGGAATGCGCTGGGCAGCACGCCCGCTGAAACGCCGCCGACGGCCGAGCCGGCGCGTGCCGAACTGCCCGCGGCGCCGCCGGCCGAACGCAGCGACCAGTCGGCTGACCACCTCTTGGAGGCCGTTCCGGAACCGCTGCCCGAAGAGCCCACCAATCGCTTGGAGACACCTGCGCCAGACTGGCAATCGCCTCTTGCCAACCGTGCTGCCGCAACCGAGGTGTCGCCCGAAGTCGCGGCGCCACAAGCCGAGCGCCGTGACGAACCCGCCCCCCCGGTGCCTTCGCTGGCCGCGCCGCCTCGAGTGAAAACCGATCGCGAGCCCGAGCCGCAACCAGTGCCCAGCTCCACGACACCCGCCACGCCGCTCGACCAATCGGCTTCCGAGCCGCGTCTGGCCGAGACACCCAACTCCACCGAGGCCGCCGAAGCGCTCCAGGGCATTTTCGATGCGGGCAATGCCTTGCCTGCCCCGGCCCCACCGGCACCCGAGTTGACGCCGTTGGTGGGGCCCCTGGAACCGCTGCGCCCCCAGGCGGCGCCCAGCGGCTTGTTGGCCACGAGTCCGGCGCCCTTACCCACGGCGCCGTTGGAACCAGGACCGGTCCGCAGTGGCCAATCGGCGCCGCCCGAGTTGCTCGACACGGCTGTTGGACCACCCAGCCCCGCGGTTGTGCCGGCACCGCTGGAAGATCGCGTGGCGCCCGACCGGCTCGAACGTGCCCGGCGCTATGGAGGCAGTGCCGAGACCGAGGCGGCGGTCCGCGCCGCGCTGGCCTGGCTCGCGCAGTCGCAAAACCCCGACGGCCGTTGGGACGCGCAAAAACATGGTGCAGGCCGCAGTGCCGCCGTCGAAGGGCGCGACCGGGGTCGGGCCGGGTTACGCAGCGACACCGGCATGACCGGCTTGGCCTTGCTGGCGTTCTTGGGTTCCGGACAAACGCACCTGCAGGGCGAGCATCGCGAGATCGTCCGGCGTGGCCTCGATTTTCTAGCGCGCAGCCAACGCGCCGACGGCAGCTTGGGAGGCACCGCCGATAGCTATGCGTTTATGTACTGCCATGGCATGGCCGGTTTGGCGCTCAGCGAGGCCTGGGCGCTGACCAGCGATCCGCGCCTCGAACCCACGGTGCGCAAAGCCGTGGCGTATACCCTATCGGCCCAAAACCCGGCCACAGGCGGTTGGCGCTATCAGCCGGGCGACTTAGGCGACACCAGCCAATTGGGTTGGCAGTTGATGCTGCTTCGCAGCGCCGAATTGGGCGGTCTCAAGCTGCCGCTCGGCGCTCGACAGGGAGCCATTCGCTATTTGCAAACCGTATCGTCCGGTCTGCACCAGGGGCTGGCCTCGTATCGCCCCCGCGAACGTGCGAGCCGAGTGATGACCGCCGAAGCGCTCGTCTGCCGGCAAATGCTGGGCTTGGCGCGCGAGAACCCTGCCAGCGACGAAGCAGGCGACTATTTGCTGGCCGAACTGCCCGGCGCGGCCCAGGCGAACTTCTATTACTGGTACTACGCCACGCTGGGCATGTTCCAACTGCAGGGCGCGCATTGGCAGCGGTGGAACACCGCCATGCAGGCTTCGTTGCTGCCCAGCCAACGTACCGACGGCGAGCAGGCCGGAAGTTGGGATCCGAATGATGTCTGGGGCAGCCACGGCGGACGGGTCTATTCCACGGCCATGGGGGCTTTGTGCCTCGAGGTGTATTACCGCTTCTTGCCGGTCTATGGCGTGGCCACTCGCGGTGCCGCCGCGACAAGTGGCCCGCGGTAAATGCGCGCCAATACGGCGTCTTAGGTTGGCCGCCACGCGGTGCCGCAACTCGTTGACGTGTAACGAGAAACGCCCCAGATCAGCCGCGACATGGGGTCCGGGGTCGGTTTGACACCCCCCTTGGCGTCGGTAGAATTGAATACAGCCCGTGGCCTGGGTTTGCGCGACCAACGCGGTCGTGTGCCCTGTGGCGCAGGTGAGATCGCTTTACACGAGATTCGTACCATGGCGCCTGTGTTTGGCATGTTCGGCGTCGGCCCGACCGAGCTGATAGTGGTCTCGGTGGTGGTGTTGTTGTTGTTTGGCAACCGGCTGCCGAGCGTCATGCGTTCGCTGGGCCGTGGTGTGGTCGAGTTCAAAAAGGGGGTGCAGGGGATCGAAGACGATCTGTCCGATGCCAAGCCCCCGGCCAATCGCGACGCCTGACCCGGCGCGCGATGTGTTGTAGCCCCGCTCGCACCGTGCGGGTGCCTGTGGCTCGGCCGGCCCGGTGCGAAATCGGATTCAATGCTGCGGGCCAGCCCCGGCGTCGCTCGAATTCGGTCCCGTGTGCCCCCGTTACGTCGACCGGAATAACCAAGGGATCAACAGCATGGTTCTGGCGTTCCTGCCGGGTATTGGCCCTTCCGAGATGCTGATCGTGGGCGTCGTGGCGGTGCTGTTGTTTGGCAACAAACTGCCCCAGGTCATGGGCTCGGTCGGCAAAAGCTTGTCGGAATTTCGCAAGGGCATGCGGGGCATTGAAGACGAGTTGCACGCGGCGATGAACGCCGCCGACCCGCGCAAGCCGATCGAACGCAAGACCTATCGCGACACCGACGACCGGGTCGAACCCAGTAGCCCCAAGTTCGAACCTCCGCAGTTCACGCCCCCCTCTGGCGAACCCAGCGACCCTGCTTCCGGTGTCGGCTCAGCCTAACGCGCGCGGGTTAGTGTGCGCCGCGTCGCCACGGTGGGTGGTTCACCCCATCGGCGAAGACCGTAAAAACTGCCAGACCGCTGCGATCGATAGCGGTTTCAGACCAGTTCAATGGTCGGCCAAAGTTGCCAAGAACCGTTTTCACTTGACCAGTCGAAAGTGCAACTGATAAGACAATGCTGATGGGTAGTTGATTTGGAACACCTAGCGGCCCCGCTCACCACACGGCGGGGCGCCGCGCACTGCTCGCCAACAGCCGGAGTGAACTCCAGCATGCTGACCATTCTCGGAAAGCCGCAGGGGGGCTACTGCGATGGGTTGAACCGTCGTGGTTTTCTCCGTATTGGTTCGTTGGGCGTGGGGGCCGGCGCGCTGTCGTTGGCCGATGTGTTGCGTGCGGAATCGCTGGCAGATCCGGCCCGTACTTCCTCGCACAAGGCGGTTATCAATGTCTTTCTGGGCGGGGGCCCGCCACACCAGGACCTGTGGGAAATCAAGACCGAGGCCCCTCGTGAAATCCGCGGTGAGTTCCGCCCTATCGACACCCGCGTGCCAGGCATCCAAATCTGCGAGGTGTTTCCGAAACTCGCCCAAGTGATGGACAAAGCGGTGGTGATCCGGTCGGTAGTCGGTGCCGAAGATCGCCACGATTCGTACCAGTGCCTGACCGGGTGGCGCTATAACGAGCTGCGCGCCCTGGGGGGGCGGCCGTCGCTCGGCTCGGCCATGGCCAAGCTGGCAGGTCCGGTCGATTTGTCGGTGCCGGCCTTTGTGGGCTTGGCCAACGTGGGCGTGTGGAAATATCCCGGCGGACCCGGTTTCTTGGGCGCCGCGTATGGCCCTTTCCAGCCCGACGGGCCCGGCATGGCCAACATGCAGCTCAACGGGGTCACGCTCGACCGGCTGCGTGACCGCCGCGCGCTGTTGAGCAGCATCGATCGCTTGAAGAGCGACGTCGATCGCACCGGTTCCATGCAGGGTGTCGATGCCTTTGGCGCGCGGGCACTCGACGTGCTGACCTCGAGCAAGTTGGTCGACGCGCTCGATCTATCGCAGGAAGACCCGCGCGTGGTCGCCCGCTATGGCGATGGCAAGCCGTACCAGTTTCAGTACGACGGGTCGCCCACGGTGAACGACCAGTTGCTGATCGCCCGCCGGTTGGTCGAGGCAGGGGTGCGCGTGGTGACCATGACCTATGGCCGGTGGGACAGCCACGGCGACAACTTCGGCCTGGTGCGCGATCATGGGTCCAAGCTCGACCAAGGCCTGAGCGCACTGATCGAAGACCTGGATCAGCGCGGCATGCTCGACGACGTGACGGTGATCGCCTGGGGAGAGTTCGGTCGCACGCCGCGGATCAATGCTTCGGGCGGGCGCGACCATTGGCCCCAGGTTAGCTGCGCCTTTTTGGCCGGCGGGGGGCTGCGCGCGGGCCAGGCGATTGGCGCCACGAACCGGCTGGGAGAGTACGCCCACACCCGGCCGGTGCATTTTCAGGAAATATTCTCGACGCTGTACCACGCGCTGGGCATCGACGTCTCGCGCACCACGCTCAGCGACCCGACCGGCCGCCCGCAATATCTTTCGACCATGCCGCCGCTGGCGGAACTGGTTTAGAAGAAGTGTAGAAAAAGGTGCCAGGAACGAATGGCACTGTCGTCGTTTTGCGGGTGGGGGTGGGCGCAGACTGCGATCGGCGGTCGTTGGCGTCTGAGTTGGTCAGCGAGGCACTGCGCAACGCCATCGAATCGCGACGGCCGCGGGGCGACGAGCTGCTGCATTCCAGTGACCGTGGCTGCCAGAACACCAGCGACGCCTCGAAGCGGTGGACCAAGGCCCTCCGCAACTGGAAGGAAGCCCTCAACCATTTCGCCATCGTGTTCGAGGAACGGATGCCGACCCATATTGACTAAACTGCCAAATCACGGTTGACACAAATTCAGGGACAAGGCCTTCCGAAATGACCTGGCCCATGCCCGCCTGAGTGTGTTCATGTACATCGAAACGTTTTACAATCCAACCCGGCTGCACCAGACGCTGGGCTACAAG
>CAYSXM010000190.1:0-7322 GCA_964434905.1 uncultured Pirellulales bacterium
ACTGCTGATCCGCGCGGCGCCATCGGCTGTGAGTGGTCGCTTGAGCCAACAGTGGGTAATCGGTGACGGAGCGAACGACCGGCAGGCAACTCTTCGAGCCGCGTGGACCGCAGATCAGGGTTTGGTCGAACGTCTGGTGTGGGACGTGCCGCCCGGATGGACTGGGCCCTTTGCCTGCGACGCAGCGGGCAAGATCTCCGTGGTTCCGCGAGCCGATGCGGCCGGGCTGCGCCTGGTGCTGGCGCTCGACACTCCGGCATCCGCGGGACAGGTCACGTTGTCGGGGCCGTGGCGGTGGTCTTCCGACGAGCAACCGCTCGGCGGCGCGCCGGTAGCGATCGGAAGCTTGGCCACAGAGACCTGGCTGCTGCTGCCTGCGCAATTGGCCGGTCAGACTGTGCAGTGGCAAGTGTCGGGCACTCTTGTCGCGACGCAAGACGCACCGCCGGGCGCAGACCTGCGGACCGAACGCCTGGTGGCGTATCGCGTCGATCCGCAACGTGTGTCTGCGAGGTGGCTGCCGAGCTTGGTGCAAGGGGTTCCCCAGATTTGGCTGACGGAAATCGGCGCGCGGCGTGGCGAATCGACGGGTTCGAATGGCACGGGGCAGCGCACCAAAATCGTAGGTGACATGCGTTGTCTGGTGTCGCCTCGGGGGCGCGACCACTTGATGGTGGAAATGCCCGAAGGCGGCCAGCTACAGGCCATCGAGTTGGATGATATCGCCTTGGTAGCGATGGCAGTCGGCCCGCGGCGGTGGCGCATTCCGCTCGGCACGCCGCGTGCTGGGCACCGGCTGCGAATCGTGTATTCGGTCGTGCCAGAAACTTTCTGGTGGCACCCGGGTGAGACCTGGGGCGCGCCCCGGATTGTCGATGCGGTGCTCGGAGAAGTGCTCTGGTCGGTCGCCGCAGGAGGATGGACAAATGACCTTGTTCCAGCCGGTCGCCTGGTTCCAGGCGACTTCGCGGCGCGGCGCGCGCGGGCGCGACAGGCAGCGCGTGAAGCGGGGGTATTGCCCGAACCGGTTCTGCCTGAAACAGACAAGGCGAGTCTTGAGGAGGGACTTGTTGGCCTAGGAGCGATCGGTCTCACGGCGACCTCGAGTGGCGTGGATGTCAACGCGGCCGGGGTGCCACCGGGCGCTCGATGGTTGGCAAGCTCCGAACAGAATCTCCGGTTGCACTGGGCTGCCTCCGGGGCTTGGATGAGTTTTCAGGGGCGACGCCTGTTGGGAACGGTGCTAGCCGGCCTGCTGGCATTGCTGTGGGGGCTCCCCCGCGGCAGGGACTGGTGCTTGGCTCGGGTGCCAGCCTGGTGGTTTTACTTGGCGGTTGCAGGCGGTTTGGCCTGGTGGCTGTGGCTGCGACCCAGTTTTCTGGGTGGGGCAGTCGCCATGTATCTTGCCTGGCAGAGGCGGAAGTGGTGGTTGGGCAAAACAGGTGAATTAGGTTCCACCGTTACGCGTGCCACGGCCATGGGGGCGACGGTCCAGACCTAGGAACTCGAACTATTCGCGAGCCTTCTGCTCGGAAATCGCACGTGTCGCGTTGGTGGCGTCAAACCGCCATCGTCGGTGACTCACCTATTCGCAATTCGCCCCAGAGCACTGGCAAAGTCCAGTGGCACCCATAGCGGCTGGGTTCGATGGCACACGTTGATAGGGAATGACAAAGATACGTCTCGTCAGGCCACAGACTGGCCTACAAAACTGCCCCTGCTGACACCGATGGTCGCATACAAAGGGGGGGCGTCTTTTTGGGGAAACTGGGGGCAAAGAAGCTTTGGATAATGGCCACCTCGTCGATATACTCAGGGCACGTGGGGATTGCGAACCAGGGCTCTTGTTCTATTGCGGCGTACTGCCGTGTTTTGACCCTAGGAGATTGTCATGCGCGCATGGCGAACCGCGTGGTGGCTGGCAGTGGTCGTGGGCGTGGCGATTTCCCAGGCCTCGGCCGCCGAATCGCTGGTGGGTCGGTCGATCAACGATTTCAGCCTGCAAGATTTCCGCGGACAGCAACATGCGCTGGCCGATTGGGCAGGCAAGCCCGTGGTGGTCGTGGCATTCGTGGGTTGCGAGTGCCCTCTGTCCAAGGTCTATGCTCCGCGTCTCGAGCAACTATCTCAAGAGTTTGCCGCGCAAGGCGTGGCGTTCGTGGGGATCGATCCCAATCGCCAGGACTCGGTGACTGAGTTGGCGGCCTATGCGCGCACGCATGGCATCGAGTTTCCATTGTTGCGAGACTCGGGCAACGTGGTGGCCGACCGCTTCGGTGCACAGCGCGTGCCCGAGGTGTTCGTGCTCGACGCCGAGCGCCGGGTTCGCTATCACGGTCGCATCGACGATCAATATGGCATTGGCGCGGGCTCATCGGGCTATGCGAAGCCGCAGCTTGCGCGCCGCGATCTGGCCGAGGCAATCACCTCGGTGCTAGCCGGCAAGCCTGTCGAGGTGGCCGAGACCGAGGCCACGGGCTGTTTGATTGGCCGGGTTCGTGCGCCCCAGGCTGACGCGGCGGTGACGTATTCGAACCAGATAGCGCGGATCATGAACAATCACTGTGCCGAGTGCCATCGACCGGGCCAGATCGCGCCGTTTGCACTGACCAATTATGAAGAAGCCGTGGGCTGGGCCGACATGATCGACGAAGTGGTCCAACAGCAGCGGATGCCCCCCTGGCACGCGGATCCGCGATTTGGGCATTTTTCCAACGACATTCGATTGAGCGACGAGCAGAAAGCGCAGATCCACGCTTGGGTTGCGGCAGGGGCGCCCGAGGGTGACCGCAAGCAGTTGCCGGAGCCCCCACAGTTTGCCGAGGGTTGGTTGATGCCTGAGGATCCCGACCAGGTGATCTACATGGGCGATGAAACCTTCGCGGTCGCTCCGGAAGGAACGGTCGAGTATCAGTATTTTGAAGTCGATCCTGGCTTTACCGAGGACAAGTGGGTGGCCACGGCCGAGTGCCGACCGGGCAACGTGGCGGTGGTGCATCACATTATCGTGTTTGTGCGACCGCCCGAGGGGTTGAATCGCGAAAACCGCGATGCACGGGGTTTCGGGTTCTTGGCAGGCTTTGCGCCGGGCACGCGCCCGTTTGTTTATCCCGAGGGCATGGCCAAGAAGATTCCGGCCGGATCGAAGCTGGTGTTCCAGATGCACTATACGCCGAACGGTTCGGCCGCGACCGATCGCAGCATGATCGGCTTGAAATTCGTGAAGGACCCATCGCGGATTACCCACCAGGTGGCGACGACCAACGCGGTGAACGCGATGTTCGAGATTCCGGCCGGGGCGGACAACCACGCGGTCAAGGCGACGCGGAAAATTCGACGTGACAGTTTGGTGTTGTCCTACTTCCCGCACATGCACCTGCGCGGCAAGTCGATGAAGTATGAAGCGTGGTACGCCGACGGCACCAAGGAGGTGTTGTTGGACGTGCCCCATTACGATTTCAACTGGCAGAACCATTTCATTTTGGAACAGCCCAAGTTAATGCCCAAGGGAAGCAAGATTCACGTGCTGGCGCACTTCGACAATTCCGAGAACAACCTGGCCAACCCCGATCCGAACTCTGCAGTGCGATGGGGCGACCAGACCTGGGAAGAAATGATGATCGGTTGGTTCGACGTAGCTATACCGGTCGAGGAAGCGTCGAGCGTGATTCGGTCGGCCCAAGATGGTAATGCCGACCGCGAGCACCCCACCGAAGACGATGGCGCCGACGATAGTGACGATGCCGACGATGACGAGTCGGGCTCGGGTGGTGAATAGCTCAGCGGCGATCGCGGTTTCCCGGCCCTGGCAGAAAAAATCGGGCGCGCCCCGCGCGGCGCCGGCGTGGTGCAGCGCTGTGGCGCGCGCCTTGCGGGCAGTGTTGGGCGGCGGTGTATGGTGCGGGCAACTCACGTGGGTTTGGTGCGGGCTGGCCACCTGGGGCCTGTGCGGGCAGGCCGCTTGGGGCCTGTGCGGGCAGGCCGCTTGGGGCGAGGATTGGCCGGCCTGGCGCGGTCCGCGTGGCGATGGCACCTGGAACGGGCCGAACCTGCCTGTCGCCTGGCCTGCCACCGGCTTGCCGGTGATCTGGCGGGCGGCCATCGGGGGCGGCTATTCGGGCGTGGTCGTGGCCGATGGCCGTGTGGTGGTGCTCGATCGGCAGCCCGCACCCAGCGAAGTCGAGCGCGTGATTTGTTTCGACGCCGGAACGGGCCAAAGTCTATGGGTCCATGCGTACCCGGTCTCGTACGGCAAGCTGGACTATGGCAACGGGCCGCGCGCGGCCGCGACCCTGGCTGCGGGGCACGTTTTTACGCTGGGGGCGCTGGGCCAGGTGTGTTGCCTCGATGTGACCGACGGACGGTTGCTATGGCAACACGATCTGGTCGCTGAATACGGCGCCACGATTCCTACTTGGGGCCTGGCGGCATCGCCGGTGGTGTGGAAATCGTGGGTGCTAATCCATGGTGGCGTGCCGGGCGGAACGATTATCGCCTTCGATCGCGATACGGGGCGCGAGGCATGGCGCGGCGGGAGCGACCCGGCGGGCTATGCCACGCCGCGCGTGCACGAACGTGGCAATCAGGTACAAGTGGTTTGTTGGAGCCCCGAGCAGGTGCTGGGGTTGGCCGCCGACAGCGGAGATATTCTGTGGCGCGTGCCGTACAAGGTGACGTATGGCGTGTCGATCGCCGCGCCGCTGTGCGTGGGCGATTGGGTGCTGGTCAGCGGCTATTGGGAAGGAACCAAGGCCATTCGGCTGGGTGCGCGGCCCGATGAGGCCACGCTGGCCTGGGAGGACAAGACCCACCTGCAAGGGTTGATGTCGCAACCCTTGGAGCGAGACGGCTACGTCTACCTGCTCGACAAGAGCGAGGGCTTGACCTGTTTCGAGTTGACTACCGGCCAGAAACTTTGGGACGACGACCACCGCTTGACAGAACGCGGGCGCAACCCACAAGCCAGCCTGGTGTGGCTAGGGCAGGAGGATCGCGCGCTGGCCTTGAATGCGGCGGGCGAACTGGTGCAATGCCGGCTGAACCCGACGGGCTATACCGAGTTGGCGCGGGTGAAGTTGTTGGGCGATACCTGGGCTCACCCGGCTTGGGCAGGCCGGCGCGTTTACGCGCGCAGCGACACCGAGTTGGTGTGTGCCGAGTTGCTGCCGGAATAAACTGGCCCTGGCAACGATTTGCAACCTGCTCAAGGAGCACCCCGCATGACCACAGCACGTCGCCCGGCCACGGTCCGCATGGTCAGCGAGGCGGAAGCCAGCGACCGCGTGCGGGCGATCTACGACGACATCCGACAGACGAAGGGGATCGACTTCGTCCCCAACGTTTGGAAGACGCTGGCCACACATCCGCCGCTGTTGGAGGAAACTTGGACCCGGCTCAAGGTGGTGATGGCGCCTGGCCGGCTCGATGCCTTGACCAAGGAGATGCTGGCCTTGGCGGTATCGGCCACCAACGGTTGTGCCTACTGTGTGAATTCGCACACCGCGGCCGTCAAGCGGCTGGGGTTGGATGACCAAGGCTTGGGCGAGCTCATGGCCGTGGTGTCGTTGTTCAACGGCACCAACGCGCTGGCCGAGGGTTACCAAATCGAGCCCGACGTGCTGCCCCCGGAGACCGATGGCACGACCGCGATTTAGGCCGCATTCGGGTTGGGATCAAAGGCGGGGCGAACGAGGCGCCGGCCGGCGTGTTCCTAGCAATCGGAGAGGGTTTCGACGAACAAACAGCCAGCGGCATGGCGACCATCGGCCAGTGGCGAGAGATTGCGAACCTCGGCCAGAAAGCGCACCCAGGGTGGAGTGCGGCCGGGCAGTTCAAACGTGACAAGCAGGCGGTCGCCCACCGCGAGCGTTTCGCGACAAGTGACGCACAAGCCGTAGAGAGATAGGTCTTGAGCTGTACCAGAAAACGGCGGCCCTTGGGGTTGGCCATCGGCATCTGCCCGAGCCAACAGCACGGCGCCGTCGAAGCCGTGACGCGGCAGTCGCCGCGGAGGCGTGGAGGAAGGCGTCGCCGACGGCCCACCCAAGAGCGCGCTGGGGTCGAACGCAGCGGGTGAGGCGTTGGGCTGTTGGCCAGGGTTTCCGGCAGTGGTGGGCAATGTTTGGTGCATGAACATCAGAGGCCAGTTTTCTGTGGGGGCTGTTCGGGGCCTGCGGAATCGGAACAACCGGGTCTTCGTCTTTCAGCAGATCGAAACCACCGGTCTGGAATGGTAGTTCGCATCTGAGGCCAAGGCGGGCAATTGCCCGGCGGAAAATCCCCCTCGATGCGTCCCCGAGTGGGGGCTGGGGGAATGGCAATCGGCACGATCTGCACCGACGGCCAACCTAGGATGGGGGTAAAAGCTGGTAAGACTCATGGAGAACTGGCTGTAGTGCCGCCCAGCGGTGTCGGCGGAAAATCGGAAGGTATTTACTCCTGAGGGTCCCGTCGGCTGCGCGGGGGGGCAGGCGGTTTGCCCCAACCGGCACTCGTCGTGTATCGTAAGGGGTTCACACGGTTCGAGTTGCTGCAGCGGAATTGGCCGGATGGGCCCGGTTGCCTGAACCTGCCGGGGCGTGGTGGGGTCTGGCCAACGCCTGGAGTGGGGCGTCGCAACCTGCCAGGCGAGTTTGGCGAGACGGTCTGGGGTTGATTGGTTGCCTGCCTGAGTCGAGTCGGTTTTTTTGTTTGGCGTTCCGCGTTGACGGCGCAGCGGGTGTCGACGCATTACAAGCCTTGTTTGAGGAAAGTTTCCAGTGGCAATCGTGACCAAAACGACCTCTCCGGCCCAATTGACCAGTGGCGCCGATATTTTGGTGCAATCGTTGGTGAACCATGGAGTGGAAGTGATCTTCGCCTATCCTGGCGGAGCGAGCATGCCGCTGCACCAATCGCTAACGCGGTTCAAGGATCAGATTCGCACCATCTTGCCGCGGCACGAACAAGGGGGTGGTTTTGCGGCGCAAGGCTACGCGCGCAGCACCGGCAGGCCGGGCGTGTGCATGGCCACCAGCGGGCCCGGGGCGACGAACTTGGTGACCCCGATTGCCGACGCCAAGATGGACAGCATTCCCCTGGTGGCGATTACAGGTCAGGTGAAGACCCGCGTGATCGGCACCGACGCATTTCAGGAAACGCCGATTGTCGAAGTCTGCCGTGGGATTACCAAGCATCACTATCTAGTGACGAGCGTGGAAGAGTTGCCGCGGGTGATTAACGAGGCGTTTCACGTCGCGACCACGGGCCGGCCGGGACCGGTATTGGTCGACCTGCCCAAGGACGTGCAAGAGGCGGTCACGGTGCCCGACTATCAGGCCGAG
>CAYSXM010000191.1:0-7297 GCA_964434905.1 uncultured Pirellulales bacterium
TGCTGTGCAGTGCAAGAGTGTGTCGAGTTCTTCCCTTTTTGGGAGCTGCCACATGACGAAGGTTGCAGACAGGCTCGTTCGGGGTGTTCCTCCCGCTCGGTTGGCCATGCGTTGTCCGCGTTCGGGTCCGTAGCGCCGGGCGCACGGTCGAACGCCAGACAGTGCGCCCACGGTCGGCGACGGTTCGCAAGCCACGACGGCCCTCAACGGCCGGCATTGTTACGGGGGCAGACCGCCGCCGCATCCTCGCCCGCGGGGCGCCGCGAACAGCCGTTTCAAGGCGCCGGGTAGATCGACATTTGTTCTCCAGCACAAGCGGGCCGCCCTCGTTGGTCGCCTGGGTAGCAGGTTGCAAACAGCCCGCTTCCCCAGGTGCCAGCCAGCGAGGTGGGGCCCGCTTGTTTTTTCCCATGCGTCGCCTGCTGCTACTGACGATTGTCTTCGGCACCGGCGTAGCAGTTGGCGCCCTGGGATACGGTACCTGGACGCAGCGTGCGGCCCTGAAACGCGGCTGGGTGACCTATCAAGCGGCGCGGGCCACCGACTACGAGCAAGCCCGCCGACACATCGCCTGGTGCGAAACCCAGCCCCAGCGCGACGCCAAGCTGCAAGCGCTGGTGGCCCGCTTCGGAACCGGCCGCGTGATGTTCGACGAGCACCTGGCGCGCTATCTCACGCGGCCGCGTGCCAGCGAGTCGCTGCGGGCTGCGTTTTCACAAGAACTAGGTCGCCGCCCCGAACTGCTCGAGCGGTGGGCCTTTTACTGGACTTGGCGTTCGATTCTCGAACCCAACGAAGAACTGGCCGGCGTGGCCCGTTACCTGGAAACCTTGGCCCTAGTGGATGCCCCCCGCGCACTTACCTGGCGCGAGGTGCTCGATGTGCAGGCCGTGTTCACGCTAACGGACCAGGCCCCGCTGGCCGCCGGACTCTCGCCGGACAACTGGCGCGAGCGGCGGGCAAAATGGCAGCCTGGAGAAGACCGCCGCCTGACCCGACCCGATCGTCCGTTTCCCGACTGGCAAGGCCCCTTGCCCGAACCGGGGAACTCTTGACCCCGGTGCCGGATCGCGAAAACCGTGGTGCTTGCCGTGCATGCTGCGGAAAACTCCCTTGCAGTTTTTTAGGTCAGGCCTTGGCCTGAGGAGCTTTTTAGGTCAGGCCTTGGCCTGAGGAGCTTTTTAGGTCAGGCCTTGGCCTGAGGAGACCTACCTTCTTCATTCACCATCAACTTGTGCCGTCGAAACTAACCGTTCTGGGTGCCACTGGCTTTCTCTGGGTGCCACTGGCTCTGCCAGTGCTCTCACGGTCGGGTGTCGAATCTGTAGTTGCTTGAAATTGCACGGTCTTCCTTGCGTCATTCACCACGACATTAACCACGGAGAACCGGCACCAGGCGACCTGTCGCCATGCATGGCACGCTCCGCACGATGCCTGCTCCGCGCTGCACTCGCTGCGGCCGTCGGTGTTTTCTCCGCGATAACGCTGCTGCCGCGATCTCCATCACCTGCTCTCTCTCTCTCTCTCTCTCTCTCTCTCTGTCTCTCTCTGTCTCTCTCTGTCTCTCTCTGTCTCTCTCGCATTTCTCCGTGGCATTTCTCTCCGTGTCTCCGTGTCTCCGTGGTTGCATTCTCAACGTGGACGCTCACGTTGAACTCTGCCGGTTCCGACCCCCCGTGGCTCACGGGGGGCTAAGGGCTCCTAACTCCTCACCCCATGGTCCTAGCAGCGTAACTTGGGCAAAAATGCGGCGGTCCGCTCGGCAGTGTCGGAGCCCGCCGCCACCGGGGCCAAGGGGGGGGCGTGGGCGAGCGGCGGGCGAACCGTATAATCGCCTTCCATGAGCACCACGCTAGCTACCACTCCGACCCACCACCGCGGCGAGCTGATCGCGACACTGACCGCGGCGCTGGGCGCCGAGAGCGTGCTGGCGGCACACTCGGAACTATTGGTTTACGAGTGCGACGGGTTCGTCATCGAAAAGAACTCGCCCGATGTCGCCGTGTTTCCCCGGCACACGGCTGACGTGGCAACGATCGTCAAGATTTGCCGCCAGTTCGACGTGCCGTTCGTTCCTCGGGGCGCGGGCACCAGCCTGGCCGGCGGCTGCCTGTGCGTGGGGGGCGGCGTGATGATCGTGCTCACCCGGATGAAACAGATTCTAGAGGTCAATCTCCGCGAGCGTTATGCCGTGGTACAACCTGGCGTGGTGAACTTGCACCTAACGCAAGCTTTGCGCGGCACGGGCTACCACTACGCCCCCGACCCTTCGAGCCAAGGCGCCTGCACGATCGGTGGCAACGTGGCGACCAACTCGGGTGGACCTCACACCTTGAAATATGGCGTCACCGTCAACCACGTGCTGGGCCTCGAGTTGGTGCTAGCCGACGGCGAGGTCGTGGTGGTGGGGGGACCGTGCGAAGACGTGCCAGGGCTCGACCTGACCGGTGTGTTGGTCGGCAGCGAGGGAACGCTGGGAGTGGTCACCCGAGCTTGGGTGCGCATCACGCGCGACCCCGAGGGGTGTCGCACCATGTTGGCGGTCTTCGACTCCATCGACGACACCACCAATGCCATCAGCGCTATCATCGGCGCCGGAATCATTCCCGCCGCGCTCGAAATGATGGACCAGGGCATTCTGCAAGCGGTCGAGCAGGCGTTCCAGTTCGGCTTTCCGCTCGATGCCCAGGCGGTGCTGCTGATTGAAGTCGACGGCCTGGAGGTCGGACTCGATGAGCAACGCGACCGGATTACCGTGCTCTGCTCGCAACACGGCGCGCGCGAGGTACGCCACGCACGCGATGCCGCGGAACGTGCCGCGCTGTGGAAATGCCGAAAACAGGCGTTTGGCGCCGTGGGCCGGCTAAGCCCCAGCTATTGCACCCAAGACGGCGTGGTTCCACGCACCAAGCTACCCCACATGCTGCGTGCCATCGCGGCGATCGGCGACAAACATCGATTGCGAATCGTCAACGTGTTTCACGCCGGCGACGGTAATCTACACCCCATCTTGTTGTTCGACGAACGCGACGCGGAACAGGTTGCGCGGGTGTTAGCCGCTAGCGAAGAGATTTTGGAAGAGTGCATCGCCTGTGGCGGTAGCGTGACGGGCGAACATGGCATCGGCGTGGAAAAACTAAATCTTATGCCCAAGCTATTCTCGGACGCCGATCTCGACGTTATGGCTCGACTACGCCTCGCGTTCAACCCCCGCGGTCGGTTGAGCCCTGGCAAGATGCTTCCCACGGCCGGCGCATGTGGCTTGGAACAGCACCACCCAGGACGCCGCGCTGCCATGTAGAGCGCAACCCAACGTGCCTGACAAGCGTGCGACCTTTCGCCACCGGGTTCCCTCCGGGTGCGCCGCGGAGGAATGTCGCAGGCGCAACCACCCTTACAACCTGGACATCGACCAGAAACAACATCGCCCCGCCTCGATTCGCCAATCGTCGAGGCAGGTGCTGTACGATCAGGTACTGTACGAGCGGGTGCTGTACGATATGGGTAGATAA
This sequence comes from uncultured Pirellulales bacterium, assembly GCA_964434905.1. Taxonomy (GTDB): domain Bacteria; phylum Planctomycetota; class Planctomycetia; order Pirellulales; family CAYNRE01; genus CAYSXM01. Next base: position 3,513 of record CAYSXM010000191.1, read on the forward strand.
CCTGACGGCGCACGCCAGAACCAGTCCACGATCGCAGAGGGGGTCCGCTGGTAAGCCCAGCACCAAGAACGCCCTCTGCCGACGAACACCCCCACGCCAAGAACCGCATGTTCATTCGACGCCGCAAACCCGGGGACCTGGTCGGAGGGGCAGAAACGCCCGAAGTGGTCGTAGCGAATCGCCGCGCGTGGCTGCGCGCCGCCGGCTGGGTTGGCCTGGGCACGGCCATGGGTGCCGGTGCCTGGGCCGGCTATCGCCGGTACCGGGGAAGCGACCTGGAGGTGCTATCGGCCGGAAATGAACTCGCCCCCACCGCGGCTTCCTCGGGTTTTCCTGCCCCACGAGACACGCGATTCGACTACGGGCGAACTGAGACCCGCGAGGTAGAAGCCGCGCGGTTTGCTAACTACTACGAATTCACCGTGACCAAGCGCGTTTGGGCCCGAGTACGCAACTTTCATGTCGATCCCTGGTCGGTAGAAATTGCGGGGCTATGCCGGAACCCCGGTACATGGTCGTTTGACGATTTTTCAAGCCGGTTCCGCACCCAACAGGTCGAACGCCAGTACCGGCACCGATGTGTGGAAACGTGGGCCATGTGCGTCCCGTGGACGGGGTTTCCGCTGGCCGACGTGCTGCGCGCGGCCGACCCCTTGCACACTGCCACGCATGTGCGCTTCGTCGGCTTTCAACGACCGGAGCAAGCCCCGGCTCAGGCCACCTCGCACCAGTTTCCTTGGCCCTATACCGAAGGCCTAACGCTCGACGAAGCAGTGAACGACCTGGTGCTACTCGCCACCGGCATGTACGGCCATCCGCTACTCAAGCAGCATGGTGCGCCGCTGCGGTTGGTCGTGCCTTGGAAATATGGCTACAAGTCGATCAAGGGGATTACCCGCATTGAATTGATCGATCACCAACCGACTTCGTTCTGGACCGAACTGGCCCCCGACGCTTATCCGTTCGAATCGAATGTCGATCCCGAGGTGCCGGTACCTTGGCCGCAACACCGCGAAACCATGCTGGGGTCTGGCGACGAATTCGCCACGACCAAGTTCAATGGCTATGGCCAGTACGTCGCGCACCTGTACCCAGGCCGATAAGTCACGTGGTCTGGAAATGCCACGCCAACGGGCAGCCAACACGAACGGCCGGCAACCCGTGACACACCGCATGCCTGCGGGGCGTCAACCCAGCTTGGCTGGGTGAAGCGGAACGACCCCGAACCTGCAAGAGAGTGGGGGCAAACAACTTCTAGTGCAGCGGGAGTTGTCTCGGACTGGTCGAAGGACGACCGACGCTGCACTAGCGCGGCAATCGAAAGCTATCGGCCAGTTCAATCAGTTCGTCGGCCCGCTCCAACAGCGATAGCCGCGGCCCCGCTCCGCGACCCGTGTCCGGATCGCGAGCCGCGAAGCTCCCTCGGCAGTGCTGGCAGACCACCTGCTTGCCCAGGTGTTCTACGCGAATTTCCAAGCTGCGACCGCAGGTAGGACATTCCTGCAAAAAATACGTGGCGGTGCCCATTTCGGTATCTCCGTTTACCGAGCTGCGAGGCGACCTCAAACGCCCCGGTATGTTACGAAAACCAATCTGCCGGGGCAACGAAGCGTGCGACGGGAACATGGTACCTGTCTCAATTGCAAGCATTCCACAAAGGTCACCTACATGATGCCCTTGGAATCTGATCCGGATTACCCACCCCAACATGACGCAGGCCAACACCGCTTGGTTCGTCCGCTACCCCGGATGGACAGGCAAATTGGCAGCGATAATTGGTTCGCAATCCATTGTTATTTAATGACTTGCGTCGATTTAGTCGCCCTGGTCCAGCCGTGGAATTTGGGCAATCGGTCCCTCAATCACCAAAGTCGGACGGCCGACGCCGCATCGCGCCCCCCAGGCGAATCGCTGCTCGGCTTCAGCCTGGGGGCCTGTCGATCTGTGCGAATCTGGCACAGGGGTACGCCCAGGTGCTCATTGACCAGAGATCTTGTCGCCGGCGTGGGGGCCGCAGGCGCATCGCTGGCGGTTCTTAAATGAGCGACAATTGTCGCCCCTGGCCTTTGGAATCGGGGCCAATTCATCGCCCGGCTGGAAGTCAATTGGACCGTGCCGGAGCTTGCAATCTCACTGGAACGCGACTTGCAGGGAACATGCTGGCGGAAGACTTCGGACACCGAGCAAAAGGGAAAAAAGGTTCCTGACACCTTTTTTCAGACGAGCAAAAGGGAAAAAAGGTTCCTGACACCTTTTTTCAGAGAGGTCTGCCATGGCGGTGAAAAAAAACAGCAAGTCGGGCACCTCGACGTCGCGTCGCGCGGCAGTTCCCCCACGGTCGGCATTGGAAATGCATCGCGACCACATTCAATGGCGAAGCGACGATGCGTTGTGGCGCGACCATTTGCGTGCCTGGCAAGCGGAAGCCAAACAGGCCTTGTCTGAAGTGGCCCAAGTGCAAGCGGCGCTGCGTGCACATGGGCAGTTGTTGGCCACACACGCTGCGGCGATACGCGCCTACGAGCAATCGTTTGCCAAGCACGAACAGGTGCTGGCCGACCTGGCTCGAACCGCTGGCGATGACCCCGCAGCGGCTGGCAAGCATGCTGTAAGCCACCAGGAAGAACAAAACCACCACGCGGCGCTGGGGGCACAACACGAAGCACTTCGACGGCGACACTACCCCCTGTTAGCCCAATGGAAACAGTTGCTCGCGGCGATCCGTTAAGCGGGGCGCCTGCGGTGCTGCCCCAGCACGTGGCCGCGCGAGCAACGGCGACAATCGACGGAGAAAAACCACATGAACACTCGGCAGGTAATTTCCGGTGTGGCGGTGCTGTGCTTGACTCTGGCCACGGCCGCATGGTGGCTCGATGCTCGGGCCGGCGACGAGCCCGTCAAAGCCGACGAACCACCGATGAGTTTTTGGATGGAAAAGAAACTGACCCACGCGCAGGACCTGCTGTCGGCGCTGGCGACCGAGGATTTCGAAAGCCTGGCGAGTGCCGCCGACTCGATGAAACGGCTCAGCAAGATCGAGGCCCTCGTCCGGCGGCGTGATACCGAAAAGTATCGAACCCAATTGCAAATTTTCCAATTCGCCAACGACGAATTGCAGCGCATGGCCGCGGAGAAGAACATCGACGGCGCGGCACTGGCCTTTACCCAGCTAACGCTGAGCTGCGTGAATTGCCACAAGCAACTGCGTGCCAACGGTTCGTAAACGCCGCCGAGGGCGTCGCGGCAATCGCCGGCACGGCCCGCACGGCGATCGCCCAATTCCCGTCGAGAAACAGGCCCTCGCCGGCGGCTGCACGCGGCATGCTGGTTCGAACTCAGGCCAGCATTTCCTTGATAGATGTCATTTCCTCGTCCGACAGGCCGGCCATTTTCAGGTCGATCTTGTCGAGACCATCGATCCCCAGGCCAATCTTCACGGCATGTCGGATGAAGGGGTTTTCCCAGACGGAAAAATTCTGCAGACGGTCTTCAGTGCCATAGTGCTTGAGTACGGCCACGCCCGTGGCATCGGCGGCAATGCGATCTCGGCTGGCCACGATCAGCTTGGGCTCGACGCTGTCGCCTTGCGATGGCCCACCGAACACATAGCTCGCGGTTCCGTCGAGAATATTCAAGGCGGGCTGCAGGCCGAGATTCAACTCGGCCACTCGGTTCACCAGCGGCGAGGCCTCGGTAGCCGCTTCGTCGAAAGCCGCTTTGCCGCGACGCCGCTTACGCCCCGAAGTTTTCTGGTCGAACAGGTCGTTGGCGCCGTTGAAGCTGGT
>CAYSXM010000192.1:0-7262 GCA_964434905.1 uncultured Pirellulales bacterium
GTCGCAGGGGTTCCCGATTGTCGAAGCGCGGCTGTGGGAAACACCGCACTGTTTCGCCACCTATCGGCCAAGCAAGTAGCGGCGCACAGGAGACGAGCTTCGCCCCGGCGAAAAACTCTTGACGGCTGCACAGCAAGTGTGGCGGCTGCCTGGCGGCCTATTGAAGAATTCAACGTGCTGCCTCATCGCCTGAATGCGATGGCAAAAAGCGTCGTGAGCCGTTGTTTTGCGAGCCGCGCGGATCTGTGCTCCGCACTTGGCAAGGTTGAAAAATGTCACGATGGCATTTTTCTAAGGGCTGATAGAGACGTCGCCACAGCAGCTAATTGCAGTTTGTGCAACCGGCTAGACGGCCTTCTAGGCAAATCGTCTCGCGCCGGGACACACGGTGGAGTGTCATCAAACTGACGTCATGTGTCGCATTAATGCGACACATTCTTATGGCATCGCTAGGTATTTTCCTGGATCGCATTGTATCTGTAACTCGTTATTATTTAACAACTTGGGTTAACTTGATGTGCGCTGAAATTGTTTTGGCACGGTAGATGCAATAGCTGTATTCCGTCAAAGGCGTCGTGCCAATCGGGATCCTGAACCGAGTGTCGCGACGGATGACGGGAAGCGTTCGCCGGCCCGACCAGGCCATCCTACTCCCGATTTTCCCGCGTCTGGTCTACCCGGTGGTCCGAGGGAGATTCGACCCATGCTTCGCTTCTGGAAAACACGGTTCGTGGCGTTGGTTGGGGCGGTGGCGCTGACGGTGGCTGGAACAGGCATAGCCAGGGCACAAGGGTTCTCGTTCTATGCCGGAACGGGCGTACCCGGTGGTTGCCATGCTGGAGGGCCCGGTTTCGGCGGTGGTTACGGCGCGGGCTATGGCGGTGGTTACGGCGGTGGTTACGGCGGTGGTTACGGCGCGGGGTATGGCGGTGGTTACGGTGCTGGCTATGGCGGCGGCTACCGTGGCGGTTCGCCCTACACGTCGTTCTACGGTGGCTACCCCGGTGGACTGCCGAACCACGGTTGCCACGTAGTGCCGCCGGTGTGCTCGCCCCCGACGGTGTACCTGCCCCCGCCGGTCACTACGTACCGGTTCGGTTATCGGCCGTTCCCGGGCTACCGCTTTCGCCCGCCGACCTGCTGGTAGCGTGCCTTCAAGATAAACCCTGCGTGGAGCGAACTCCGCGCGGCGCGTTGGCCCGATCACCTGGTGGGGCCGACGCGCTGGTTTGCAATTCCGTGTTCGCGGCGCAGCCCGGGACGGTGTCACGTTGGCCCGTCCCGGGCTCATTGTTGCGCGGTGCCGCGACGCCGGGCCGACAGGCGAGTCAGACGACCTACTCGCTTTGCATCACCCGGCGGACGAGTTGGCGGTCGAAATAATTGACCGCCATGCCGGCATCGACCACCAGATGCTGTGCGTTGATGCCGCTCGAGCGGGGGCTCAGCAGAAACGCCACGACGTTGGCGACCTCCTCGGTGGCCACGGCCTGTTTGCGCAGCGTGGCTTGCTCGGCATAGAGGTACGCGTCGACATAGCCGGGAATGCCGGCCGAGGCCGATGTTTTGAGCAGGCCAGGGCAGACCGCGTTGAAACGCACCTGGGAAAACTCGCTGAAACTCTTCGCCAGGAACACCACGCTCGAATCGAGCGCGGCCTTGATGGGGGCCATGTAGCCATAGCTTTCGCTGGCCATGCGGGTAGTGGATATCGAGACGGTGACCACCGACGCCCGCGGGTCGAACAGAGTGCGCAGCGACTGGCAGAGGGCCGTGAGTGAAAAGCAGGAAATATCCACCGCCTGCAGGAAGGCCGCGCGGCTGGTTTCGTGAAAGGGCTGCAATCCTGCCGAATAATCGGCAAAGGCCAGCGAGTGGACCAGGCCGTCCAGGCACACCTGGCGATCGACAAGCTGCTGGCCCAGGCGGTCGATTTGTGCCTGCTGTTCAACATCGCACACGAAGACATCGGCCGCTGGTAGCCAGCGCGCAACCGCCTCGCGCCGCGCGGCGGATCGCACCGAATAAAGCACCTGGGCACCGGCTTCGGAAAGCACGCGACCCACATGAAACGCGACGCTCTTGCGGTTGGCCACACCCGCCACGAGCACGGTCTTGCCGGTCAATTGCAAAAAATCCATGGCACCTATTCGGGCAAGGCGATGGTACAAGCAAAATCGAATCGCACGGCGACCCGCTCGCCCAAGCGGACCTTGGCCGCCAGGAAGAACGCGCCAGCTAGCCGCTCGGTTAGAGAAACCTCGAGCAAGATCGTATCGCCCGGGCGAACCATGTGCTTGAATCGCACGTCGTTCATGCGCGTGGCGACGGGCGGCCCCCCGGCTTCACCGTTTGGCAATAGGCCGGCCAAGAGCACCGCGCCGGCCTGCATGGCGGCCTCGCAGAGCAACACGCCCGGCACCAGCGGGTGGCCCGGGTAGTGGCCGGCAAAGAAAAACTCTTGCCCGGTGAAAAGTTTACGGCACACGATGCGATCGGCAGTTTGCTCCACGATCTCGTCGAGCAACAGAAACGGTTCGCGATGCGGTATGGCCGCCAGAATACGTGGACGGCTCATGGGTCGGCCGTTTCCGAAAAGGCCGCGGCCTCGACTGGGGCGGGTCCCGCATGCTTCAGCAAATAGGCGTCGACATCGTTGGCCACGATCACGCCATAGTTCACCGCGCCGAGCCAACCCGACATGATGATGCCCACGCTGCCGGCGTGGTACAGGCCGGCGATTTGTTCCGGCAAGGCGCGGCTGACGGCCAACCCTTCAAACTTGGTTCCGAACGCGGCGCCGGCCAGATGCCGGGTGTAGTGCTGGAACGTGCGCGGCGTCGAGGCCTCGACGTGTTCCAGTTTGGCACGCACATCGGGCACGTACTTGGTCAGGGCGTCGAGCGTGGTCTCGATCAAGTCGCGTTTGCTTTCCTCGTAGTCGGCCTCAGACAGATCGGCCCAATCGCGATAGTTGGCGTTGGTGCTAGAAACGATTAGCCAGCGATCGCTGCCGGGCCGGGTGCGGGGATAGTAGAATGAATAGGTGCGGCTGGTAATCCGGCGGCTCAACAGCGCCTCGGTGCGAAACAGGGGGGCGGTCGAACTGAATAGCAGATCGCCGCACGTGGCTTCGTCAAAACCTTGTCCGGGCCGCAGTGCCATGTAGACTTGGCAACTGGAGTTGTTCAGCCGCACCGCGCGGGCTTGCTCGACAAAATCGGCCCGGAATTGCGACTCGCCAACCAACTGTCCGATGGTGGATTTGAGATTGGCATTCGAGACCACCGAACGTGCGCCGATGAAGCGGCCATTGGCGGTGACGCCCGACACGCGGCCCCGCGCCACGTGAATCTTTTGGACTTCGGCGCGAATTCGCACGTCGACCCCGTTGGCCTCGAGCTCGCGGCGCATCAGCCCCACGAGCCGATCGGTGCCCCCTTCAAACGTGTAGACGCCCTTCGACATGAAGTTCGAGAAGACGATGCCATACGTAATGGCAGGGTCTTCCAGCGTGCTGCCATTGGCATAGGTGATCGGTTCCATCAAGAAGCGCACGACATCCTCACGGCCAGGGAAGAAACGCTGGAACAAGTCGCGATTGGTCAGCGACTGGTCGTCGTAAAAATTCATGTTCCGCGCGGTGTCGAAGAAGCCCTGCACACTGGCAGGCGACACGGCAAACGTTTCGTGTAACAGGCGGGTGAAATCTTCTCGAGTGAACGAGGTGCCCAGCGAGAACATGGGGTTGTCGTATCGGATCTGGCGCAAGGGAACAATGGACTTGGCAATCTCTTCGGTCCAATAGCGTTTGCAGCTCTTGACCATGCCGACCGGAAAGCCGTGCAGCGAAATGTCGAAAATGTGGCCCCCTTGGCGTTTGAACCAGGTGGCCATGCCGCCCAATTGATAGTGGTGCTCAAGCAGCAGGACCGAAGCACCACTCTTGGCCAAGGTGTTGGCGGCGGTGAGGCCGGCCAGCCCGCTGCCGATGACAACGACGTCGTAGGCGTCGCGAGCGCCTTGCAAAAAATCTTTGGTCATGGCGGATCCGTGGTCGAAGGAAGCTGGTTTGCCGCGTGGGGGCCTGCTACCCAGCTTGCGTGAGGTGGCGGTTCGCCATGGCGATGCCGCTGGTAATGGCACCGATCACGCCGACAAACCCTTGGTCGGTACCGCAAATGCAGACGTTTTCCAGGTGCGTGCGCCCGTCGTAGTGCTTGCGCGGGGCGCCGTAGACTGCGCCGTTGACATGCCCGGTAAAACGGCGAATTGTGGTCGGGGTGAACATGTCGACATCGATCACCGCACGGCGAAAGTCGGGCACGAACCGCACCGCCGACTCGGCCACGCGATCGTACCAGGTAAGTTTGGCGAGTCGATACTCGTCGGGCGGCAGCGCTTGCCAGCGAGCAAAGTCGGCCAGTGCCGTAATGCGCAGTTGACCCTCGCCGGCTGGTTCATCGTACTGAAAATTGTTGGGCGAACATACCACTCCGGTGCGTGGGTCAACCAGTGCGTCGGGCCGGCGCCAGTGGAACGCCGGCGAGTCGTTGTAGAAGACGATGGTGTCGGAGTGTCCCAACGCCTGGGGTTGGCGGTCGAGCACTGAAATCGATTCAACGAACGACAATTGTCCCGCCGCTTGCTCGTCAACCTGGCTTACGTCGTCGCACATCCGCATGGTTTCGACCCAACCGGCCGAAGAGATGACGTGGTGCGCTGTCAGTTCGGAACCATCGTCGAGCACGACGCCGACCGCCCGGCGATTGTCGACGTGAATGCGGTCCACTCCGGCGCGCAGTCGCAACTCACCGCCGAGGGCTTTGAACTTCCGCACCAGTTGTTTGAGGATCAACCGGATGCCTGCCAGGGGGCGCCCCAGCCCTTCGAGATACATGCTGCGGAACATGATCGAGAACTGCGCGAAATCCATGTCGTCCTCGCGAGCGCTGCCGTACCACATGAGCGGGCAGAGCAACATCTCGATCAACAGCGGATCGGTCAGGCATTCGGAAACCACGCCCCGTGCCGAGAGCGAAGCGTGATCGAAATCGAGTTCCTCGTAATCGTGGATGCGTTCCAGCAGGCGGGCCAGCCCCGAACGCTGGTCGGGGAAATGGTCGTGAATCTGCGATCGCAGGAACTCGAAATCGTTGGTAAACCGCAAGCTCAGACCGGGAAACGCGATGCGCGAACCGAGTTGCGGCACCAGGCCCAGGTCTTCCCACCGAAATCGCAATTGCCGGAGCAACCTGGCCAAGGGCCCCCGTTTGGCACCTTGGGGAGTGAAATTGGTGATGGCATGCAGTCCGACGTCGAAACTGCGCCCCCCCTGGCGATAGAACGAATTGAGTCCGCCGATGGTGGAATGTCGTTCGAGAATGCAGACCCGGCGGTCATAGTGTGCCAGGCGCACCCCGGCCGCTAGACCCGACAAGCCCGCGCCGATGATGATCGTGTCGTACATCGCAACGTGGCGGCCGCCTAGGGTTGGCAAGCCGCAAGCGCGCCGCGGCGGCGCTGGGAGCATCAGGCCTTGACCAGGTCTCGCATCAGCGGCTCGAGGTAAGCCACGGTCGTCTTCATCGACGCCAGGTGCTTGTAATCTTCCTCGGGAATCTGAATTCGATATCGCTTGCGCAGCTCCATTACAATGTCGAGAAAATCCATGCTGTCCAGTTCCATCTGTTCACGAAACGAGACATCGTCCGCCAGGCCAGCCAGATTCTCATCCGGCGCGATATCCGAAAGGATGTCGAGAATACACGTTTTGATTTCCGTCGCAATCATGCGCTCAAGCTCCCTGCCGAATCAAATGCGAGTTACGATAAGTACAGAATTGATTCCCAACATGCCGAAAGAATTGTTCAGAATGGCCCCCACGCGCGCTGTTTCGCGTGGTTCGTTCAACACCAGCCCGGGTACCTGGCAATCTGCGGATAACTGATCGACGTTGATCGTGGCGTGACAGACGCCGTCGCGGAACGCGGGCAAATTGCCTGCCAACTCCAAGGCCCCGGCCGCCCCCATGGTGTGCCCGATGAAACTCTTGGTGTTGTTCACCTGGGTGCCAGGCGAGTTGCCGAACACGCGCAGCAGCGCCAAGCATTCTTGCGCGTCGCCACTCGTTGTGCCCGTCGCGTGCGTGCTGACCAGATCGATGTCGCTGGCGGCCAGGCCAGCTCGGCGCAAAGCCAACTCCATGCACTCGGCCTGGCGTTCAGGGTTGGGTAGCACGAAGTCCGTGGCATCGCTGTTGATGGCATAGCCGGCGATCTCGCCATACAGCGTGGCACCGCGGGCTCGGGCGTCGCTTAAACGCTCCAGCACGTACACGCACCCCCCTTCGGCCACCACGATTCCGTTGCGCCCCTGATCAAAGGGGCGCGAGGCCTTAGCGGGGTCGTCGTGATGCGCGAGCGCATTCTGGCTGGCGAAACTGGCGAAAATACCGAACGTGCGCACGCTTTCAGAAACTCCGCCAGCCAGGGCCAGATCGCAATCGCCCAATCGCAGCATCTGCGCGCCTTGGATCACTCCGGCGTTTCCCGCGGCGCAGGCTGCGCCGATGGTGTAGTGAGGGCCGGTCACCCCCAAGTTGAGCGAAACTTCTCCCGCTGGATTGTTGGCCACGGTGCGAGGGTTGTGATGGTGCGACCAGAACTTGGTGTCGTACCCGTACCCCTGAAGCTCGAAGATCTCGTTCTCGGTTTCCACGTTACCGTGCTCGGTAACTCCCAGGTAAAGCCCCACCCGAGAGCGGTCCACCTGGTTCCAATCGATGCCGGAATCGGCCAATGCCTCCTGGGCGCAGTAAATGGCCACACTACCGGCACGGGTTCCTCGGCGCAGGTCCTTTTTCGACTGGTATCGCAGCTCGTCGAACTGACACACGCCAGCCAGCGTTTCACCGACGTAACGAATCTCGTATCGGGTCACGCCGCTACGGCCGGCCAGCAACGCCTCGCGATAAGCGCGCAGGGAGTTCCCGTTGGGCGCGGTGAGCCCGACGCCCGTGATGACAATCCGTTGCTCGTCGGGAAGTCGCGAGCAGATCATAGGCTGCCCCGGCCGGCACGCGGTGTTAGGCACTGGAAATGGCGGGCCCTGTTCCGGGCCGGCATGCGCACGGACGGCAAAGCCATGGGACCGCCTAGACCGTTGAACCTACCGCTTCGAGGCCGGGTTCGCAAGGACCGGAGTTGGTTGCGCAAAGCGTCTGCCGCGAGCAGTTTAGCGCACCAGGCGGCCCCCTCGGT
>CAYSXM010000193.1:0-7234 GCA_964434905.1 uncultured Pirellulales bacterium
CACATTGCTCGACAGCCCCTCGTGCAAGACCACACGGCCGGCGATCTCGGGCCCCAACAGGTGCCGAACGCCGACAATGGTCTCTTCGCGCGAAAGTGGTCTCTTGGCATCGTTACAATACGACCCACGTAATTGCGAGTCGGTCAGCGCACCGAACAAATCGATGCCCGTATAGTGTGCCTGCCCGCCAAGCAGGTCGGCCATGGCCATCAAGCGCACCGCATTGGCCGCTCTGGCAACCCCGATTTCCAGAATCGACAACGACGGGTTCTGCTCGACATAGGCCAGCAACTGGTCATAGCGCAGTTGGCTGTACAACTGAATCGGTCGGCCATTGGGTGCGTGCTCGACCGAGCACCGCGGCGGTCTCTCGGATGACGTCTCCGCCGTTTTCCCAGCGACGTGTGGCGCGGTTGGCACCGGAGCGGCGACCGAAGATTCACTCGAGGGTTTCGCGGTTACCACGCGCTGGCCGGGCACTTCCAGTGGCAATTCGAAATGCTCGGGTTGGACCAAAAACTGGAACATGTCACTCTCCCAGGCCACACTTGGCAAAAGCTCCGAACACAGGCGCGGCGCCGCGCCCCCTCCTATCGTCACACAGCACTCCAAAATTCAGTGGTGTTTCACCCCATCGCCACGAGGGGGGGCGCGTTCCACAACTAGGCAACTTGGGCCGACTGCGGTCTGGATTTGAGCGCCGCGCGAACCGTTTCACCTGCCACCCTTCCCAACCAACCAGGCTCCCACAATGCGCTGCCATGGATGCATGGCGGCGCCCGGGCGAGGGAAAGCCTCAGGCCAATCGATCGAGAGCCAGCAAGCGTCGGTCGGCATCGAAACGGGGGGGTGGCAGTTGCCGCGCCAGTTCACAGGCGGCCGCTTCATCCACATCGCCACGCCGCTTGCCTACGCCGCGCCACACGGAAAGCCCTTGTTGCCGCGCCACAATTTCGCGACGCGTGCGCCCGCGTGGCGCGTCGGGCCAGGGGGGCACGTGCTCTTGGAACTCGAAAAAATGTGGCACCACCAGGGCCAGATACTTCCAGTAGCCGGGGTTGTCGGTCTGCACGACAAACCTTCCCGCGGGGACCAGCGCTCGATGCACGCTGGCCAAGAAATCGGGTGTGACCAGGCGTTTGTGGGCTGCGCTAGGGTCGTAATAAGGTTGGGGATGGTACAGGTGGACTTCCGTCAACGAACCGGGCGAAATTGCTCGCCGAATCAACTCGCCGGCATCGCCCACCGCGAAGCGAACATTCGACACGCCGCGCTGATTGGCGCGACGCGTGGCATGGCGGATCACAACGGGCAAGGCATCGATTCCCAGGTGATCTAGCTCGGGTCGAGCCAGAGCACTGGCGATGGTGAACCGTCCGTTGCCGCAACCCAAGTCGACGATCCGCGGTGCCGTCCGTCCGAAAATCTGGGTCCAATCCAGGCAGTCGGCGACGGGCAATTCGTGGAGCGCCGTGCGAACCCAAGCAGCGCGCGGCAACACTCGGCCCGGAAACGGGACACCGAATTCGAATTCGATCTCAGGCTTTGGGTTCATCGCATACCGTGACCAGAATCTCGCCTAAAACTCCAGTGCAACCAGCTCGCCAGGCAGCGACGACCGTTCGATTGCACACCAAGCTCACCCCACACGTGACCGCTTCACGAAATCACTTGCAAGGTACCGCGTGTGACACCCAACTGACCCAGCGCGCGCAGTTCGCGCCACAGGCCCGCGCCATTATCGACACCCGCCAGCACGCGCGCGTAGCGATCCAACAGGGGACCAACTTGCGGCCCGGATTCGCGCAACAACTCGACACGGAAATCGCCAACCCCCAGTTGCAGCATTCGCGGCAGGTACTCGGCGGCCGACTGGGGCACCTCATAGAACACTGTGTTGCGACAGCCGGCATCTGCTACCAAGGGCAAGTGGGCTCCCACCCGGTCGCGCAATTCCACGCGGTGGTGTTCGCACGGCCGGCCACAATCGCGATAATCTTTCCCCTCGGAGAGTACGTGCGCGAAATCGCAATGTTCCATGTGGAACATGGGCAGATGCTGATGCACCACCACCTCAAACGAGGCCGGGTCGGAGCGCTCGAGCAATTGGACTAACTGCTCCCAGTTCAGATCGTAACTCGGGGTCAGCCGCCGCGCCCCCTCGGCCAACATCACCGCCGCCGAAAGTTCGTTGGTAATGTTTAGCGAATAGTCGGCCACCCACGGCGTACGGGGCAACTGTTCTTGAAAATAGACCATTCCCGCCAGGGTACGCACCAAGATCACATCGGGTTCCGCCTTGGCCAACAGCGCCAGCCAGGGTTCGTCCAGTGGTTTGTTGATGCGCAGCGTGGCCAGCCCGATCGTGCGGCCCGCATCGTGCGCGCGAACCACCGCCTCGCGGTAGCGGCGCACATCCTCAAAGTCGCAATACACCAGCGCCGATCGAGTGCCAATGGGCGAAATCCGTTTCGCTGGGCTCGACCATTCCAGGACCGCTTGAAGCTGCTCGATCGAACGCACGAGCACGTGCAATCGTGGCCCCAGGACCGTCTCTGCCCCGGAGCCCGACGTGCGGGCAGCGGCAATTTCGCCCCGCCAGTGGGCCAGCGCATCGGGCTGTGCCACCTCGACGGGCGCGGGTTGCGTGCGGGCGGCGATCAATTGCGCGGTTGCCTGCCGACGAAGCTCATTGAGAACGCTGACCGGCACCCAAACGGGGTCCGGAATTTCTATTCGCACCTCGGCCAACTCGAACGGAGTGTCGACCAACCGTTCCAATTGCGGTCGAATCGAATCGGCCGAAAGGGGCCTCTTCTCGGCGCGCGCCAGCGGCCCATGCCACACGGTTTCGCACAATTCGCCGGCCGCCGACTCCCAGATCAGCCGGAGCGGCCCGCCAATTTCGCCCTCCAGTCGCACCGAAAGCAAGGTGCGGCGCGCGGCGCGGTCGCGCACAAAGCTGCGTGCCAAGCGGCGGCGTATGGCCGGATCGTCGGTCCGCCAGACCAAACTGCCCACCTCGATCGAGGCCAATTGCACCTGCCCCGTGCCAAAGCAAACCTCGAACACACTTCCAGACACGCGGGGCAATTCTGCGCCACGCTGCACGTCGCCTGCACTGCGCGAGTCGGCGGCTCGAATAGAGAACACGCGACCCCCTTGCTCGTCTTGCTCGGGGTGCCCTTGGTCGAATACCACGCCGTCGCCAGGCTTCAAATGAGGATCGCCGTCTGGTCCAGCGGCCATTAGCACACCGCGCGCCGTGCGCCCCACTACTTGCCCGACCTGCAAACCACGATGCTTGGGGCAGCGCCCCTCGACCAGCGCCTGGTGATTGACTCCGCCCAAAAAGCCCTGGGAAAACCCCCGCGAGAAACTCTGCGCCAGCGATTCCTGTTCGTCGGGGGTGGCCACGAAGGGACGTCCCGCCAGGGCCTGGTCGAGCGCGCGACGATAGGTTTGCACGGTGGCAGCGACATATTCAGCGCTTTTCAGCCGACCCTCGATTTTCAAGCTGCGCGCCCCCGCGGCGACCAAATCGCCCACCAGATCGTGCGCTGCCAAATCGCGCGGGCTAAGCAAATAGGACAGGTCGTCTAGCGGGTGCCGTCGACCATCGACCACCAGTTCGTACGGCAACCGGCACGCCTGAGCACACTGACCTCGATTGGCGCTGCGCGCACCCAGGGCTTCGCTGGTCAGGCACTGGCCGCTATAGGCCACGCACAACGCCCCGTGCACGAAAACTTCGAGCGGCACGGGCGTCGCTTGACCAATGGCGCGCAGGTCGTCGAGAGACAACTCGCGTGCCACGACCACGCGCGAAATCCCCAGCCGCCGCGCCGCCCAACCAATTCCTCGCCCCTCCGTGAGGGTCATTTGAGTCGACGCGTGAAGCTCGGCCAGCGGAGCCATCCGATGTACCAAAGCCGCCAAACCAACATCTTGCACGATCAATGCGTCGACCCCCGCAGCCAACAGGTCGAGCAGGTAGCTCACAGCGCGGGGTAGCTCATCGGAAAATAATAGCGTGTTGAACGTGGCATAGCCGCGCATGCCGCGCTCGTGCAGGAACTGCATCACGCGTGAAAGATCGTCCCGCGAAAAGTTCTCCGCCCGATGCCGTGCGTTGAATTCATCGAGGCCAAAATACACCGCGTCCGCCCCGTTAGCCGCCGCAGCGCGCAGCGCATCCCAATCGCCCGCCGGCGCCAGCAATTCGGTCGGTGCGGTGGGGTTCATTTTGTGGGGCATGAAATCTCGATGAAAGGTGTCTGGCCGCCGCACGCGTCGCGCAACCTTGCATAGCAGCCGCAGCATCAGCAGCCGGGTTCGCGCGACACGCTCACAGGGGAATGGCGTGGTGGCGCACGCGCATTCTCAGTCGGCACTGGCCATCTTTGCCGGTGCAGTGGCTGCCTTCACCGGCTGCTCGGGAAGCGCCAATATCGGGTGGCGAAATCGCGATCCTGGCGGCGCCGCAAATGTAGCCACAAAGGTATCCTACACGTTGGCCGCACAGGTACCGAGTGGGTCGGGCGGCCAGGCCCGGCCGCGCGATCACAGATGCCCAGTTCGGCTCGGCCCGCTCCGGTGTAACCTGCGTCGATCTCCGCAGTGTCACGGCACCGTGATGAAGACGCCCTGATATAGGCACGCTGCCCCGCACTCAGATCCTAGGCATACCGCACAAAACCGAGTGGAGCGTCAACCAGCTTGGCTGGGTGACACGGCACGATCTAGAACCCGAAAGGGGTTTGGGGCCAACAACTTCTGGTGCAGCGGGGGTTGCCTGGGTCTCGTCAAAGGAAGACGGGCGCAGCATTAGGAAGAAACCTAGAAGGCTGCAGCAGGCCGGGTAGGCACAGCCTGCGCTAACAGCAGGCCGGGTAGACACAGCCTGCACTAACAGCAGGCCGGTAGACACAGCCTGCACTAACAGCAGGCCGGTATGCACTGCCTGCGCTAGCGGCGCAGACAACGGCCAAAAATCGTTAGGCCGCAGCGCCCGAACGACGGCGACGCCACACAGCGTGACCAACGCCCGCCAAGCCAAGTAGCGACCAAACCACCAGACTACCGGGTTCGGGAATAACTGCCGCTTTGAAAGCCAAGTTCCAAGGGCCGTCGATGCCGTCTGCGGCGTTGGCATACAGCGTGGCGTTGCCCAAAGAATCTAGTTGGGTGATCGTGTCGATCAAGTAGTTGGCCACATAGACGTCGCCCGTTTGGCGGTCCACGGCCACACCGGTCGGCGACACGATGCCATCGAGGGTGTCCGCAAAAATGCTGCCATTACCCAGCGAATCGAACTTCCAGATGCGACCGCCGCCGAGCAGCGTATCGGCCACGAACACATTGCCATTGGCGTCGATGTCGACATCGACAGGGGTAAACAAACCATCCGAGGCATCGGCGAAAATCGTCGGCACGCCAAACGGATCGAATTTGATGATCTGTTTATTGTTCACGTCAGCCACGTACAAGTTGCCCATCGTATCGAACGACATGCCGATCGGGCCGTTCAAACCGTCGGTGGCATCGGCGAACAACGAGGTCACACCAAACGGCGTAGTTCGCGTGACGCGTGAAACCAAATAGTTCGCGGCGTATACATCGCCCACGCCGTCGACCGCCAAACCCACCGGCGTGATCACATCGGGAAACCCTTCGAGCACCGCTACCGTATTGCCAGGATTGATCGTCAGTAGCCGGCCGTTCAACTTCAAGGTATCGGCCACCACTAGGTCGTTGTTGCGGTAGTCGATGCCCGTCACCGAAAACAGCTCGGGAAACGAAGTCTGGTCGGCGCGAAGCGTTTCATTGAACGCACCAAAAAACTCGTAAACGCGAGAGTTGTTGATAGAGGTAACCGCTAAAGCTGCCGACGCGGATTGCGCGGCAAACACCAGCAATAATCCCCAGACCATGGCGCACAAGGTGCGAAGTTTCATCGATTCACTCGCCTATGTTCTTCCTGATGAACGACCAGCAGTATGGAACCACCAGCAGTATGGAACCAGAAGGTGTGCGGGACCAACCCGTTGAGAGTACAGTGCCCCCACCGCTGGTACTACATCTGACGATTCTAGCCAGACCTTCGGGTGGGTCAACGAAAAAGCCACCCAATTCCGCTGGCATTATCGACTAAATCTTCCAGGACCGCCTAGAGAATCTGGGAACGGCCACTGGCCTGGTAGAATGGGCGAATTGCGATTTTCGCGTCGCCATCGAGCCGCATCCGCAGAAGACCGCCGCGGACAGGCCAACAAAACATCGTAAACTATTACATACAAACATCTTGAGAATTACAACACGCCGCGAATTACCAGACCAGGCTGCGGCGGTTCAACGGATTAGTCGCCCGGGCCTAGGCAGCCGTTGCGGGATAATGGCAGTCGATTACCCGCGCCCGCTCGCCCCGGGCCAACAACCCCCCCAAACAGTTGGCTGCATCGGTGCGGCTCGAAAAGGTCGCATGCAGCCGCCAGACCTGTTGGTCGGCGTCGAGACGTTGCACTCGAAATTGACGAGCCATGCCGCCAGGAATGCTCACTGCCCGCGCCAGGGTCGCCCTACCTGCATCAAATTGAATGGCCGACATGGTCATGTTCCAGTTTTCCAATCACCAAGTGGGAGTCAGCCGACCGTGCGCGGTGCCTGCCACGAGCAGCCTGGCGGGCCTAACCGCGCGGGTATCACCCCATGACCCCGCGAATACGAGCCAAGTTCGCTCGATCCACCACCTGGGCGTGGCCGGCCGCCACTGTTGTAGTGCGCGGATGAGGGACCGACGTTACATTGAATTGCCCAGGTCGCGCGGTTCGTTGGCTGCGACGTAATCTCGCGAAACTGACCGATGGGGTGGAATCGGCCAGATCGCCGCAATCCTCCCGGGCTACGGTCCTGCCAGTCGACGACCGTCTCTCAGTTTTCGGCCGAACTGCCCGACAACTGAAACCGGTCTCCGCGAACACCAAAATGTCGGCGGCGCTTGCCAAGTTCGCCAAAAGCGCGCGAAGTCAACGATTTTCGCGAAGCCGTGAATTTCGCAGCAAGGGAGCTAGTCAGTGCAACTGCTGGGTGCGGGAATGCTGGCGATTGGCCTGGCCTTGTGGGCAATGGCTTGCTGGGCACTGGCATTAGCGGGGCTACCAGGTTCCTGGCTGCTCGTACTAGTTCTACTGTCTGAGCCTATCGCCGTTGATTGATCCTCAAGGGAGCCAGTCGG
>CAYSXM010000194.1:0-7216 GCA_964434905.1 uncultured Pirellulales bacterium
ACATGGCCGTCGGGCACCGTGCAGGGTTGACCGTCGCGCAGCACCACGGCGACGGGGGGCGATTGGTCGAGCAGGCTGTGGACCGCCTGGGCAGATTCCCCCTTGGCCCGGGCCTCCAGGAACTTGCCTAGGGTGACGAAGATGAGGATCATCGCCGCGTCGAGAAAGTGCATGCCGTCGTGCGCGGCGCCGGCCGGCGCTGCCATCCCGGTGAGGTAGGCCGTACCGGTTCCCAGCGTGATCAACGTATCCATGTTGGCCGCCCCGTGCCGTGCCAGGCGCCACGCGCCAAGCGCATAGGGATAACCCAAATAGCCCACCAATAGCGTGGCCCAGCCAGCGCCCCACCACCGCCCGGCCGTGCCCATGACATCGAACAGGATCAACGGCACTAGCAACGCCAGGCCCACCATCAATCGCCGTTGCCATTGGCGCTGCTCGGTGGCCACACGATCCACCAGTTGGTCGCGTGTCGCCATTTTGCCCACGCGGGCCGTGTAGCCGGCGCGGGCCACAGCGTGTTCGAGCGCCGCGGCCGGAGTCGCTGCCAAGCACTCGACGCGCGCTTGCGAGGTGGCCAGGTTGACACTGGCCGACCGCACGCCCTGCGCTGCCAACAGCGCTTGTTCCACACGCGCCACACAACTGGCGCAGTGCATGCCGTCGATGAGCAACGAGACGGTTGTCGTCGTCTCGGTGCTGGGGCGCGCGGCGCTGGGTGCCATGGCGCTCGGTCCGGACGCGCTGGGTTCGGCCGCTGGTCCGCCTGAAATTCCATACACCGCAAGATCGCTCGCGCGGTCGACCTGCGGCAAAGTGTTGGCCATGGCGGGTTGATAGCCCGCGGCGCGGATGGCTGCTTCGAGCTGCGCTGTGGCGGCCGGCTGGGCCGCCTCGATCGTGGCCTCGGGCGGCGTCAGGGTGACCACCACCCGCGTGACACCCGGTACGGCCGACAAGGCCGCCTGCACGCGTGCCACGCAGGCGTTGCAGGTCATGCCAGCCAGGGGAATCGTGGTGGTTTGCATCAGAAGTTGTCAGGCAGTTACGGTTACGGCACGCGTGGCGTGGCGCCGCACAGGTTGGAAACCGCAGTCGCTCGCAGGTTCCCAGTATACTATTGACGCTCAGGTTCACGTTGGCGGCCAGTTCCCAGCATCTAAACCCAGTCGCCAAGTGCAGTCCGGCGGCGCTCGTTGGGCCTGGTTTTCTGGGGGCTTCGCTGGCCCCGGCCTCGATCGCGACTTACCGAAGGAGAGCTTGGCATGTTGGCGGAAGTCATATCGATTGGCGACGAATTGACCACCGGGCAGCGCCTCGACACCAATAGCCAATGGCTCAGCCAACGGTTGGGCGAATTGGGGGTCGAAGTCCGCTACCACACGACCGTGGCCGACGACCTGGCAGCCAATGTGGCGGTGTTTCGGGCGGCCGTCGAACGCGCCGACATTGTTATAGCCTCGGGTGGGCTGGGGCCCACGGCAGACGACCTGACGCGCGAGGCACTGGCACAGGCCCTGGGTGTGGAATTGGTGTTCAACGAGGAAGTGCTCGAACGAATTCGCGCTATGTTCGCCTTCTTCAAACGCGACATGCCCGAGCGCAATCGGATTCAGGCCATGTTTCCAGCCGGCAGCCGCGTGATTCCCAACCCCCACGGCACGGCGCCGGGCATCGACGCCAGCGCGCCGCGGGCGGGGCGCGCGCCGGCGCGGGTGTTTGCGTTGCCGGGCGTGCCGGCCGAGCTGTTTGAAATGTGGTGGCAAACCGTGGCCGACCAGGTGCGGCTATTGAGCGGCGCGCGGCGCGTGATGCGGCACCACCGCGTGAAGGTGTTCGGCGCCGGCGAAAGCCACGTCGAACGCATGCTGCCCGACCTGATTCGTCGCGGGCGCGAACCGTCGGTGGGCATTACGGTCAGCGGGGCCACGATCACGTTGCGCATCACTGCGCAGGGCGACAGTGACGACGAGTGCCGGCTGGCGATGCAGCCCACCATCGACACCATCTACCAGTGCCTGGGCGAGCTGGTGTTCGGCGAGGAGGAGGACGAGCTGGAACATGCCGTCGACCGGCTGTTGGTCGAGCACGATGCCACGCTGGCGGTGGCTCAATGGGGTACCGGCAGCGCCACCGCCGAACTGCTCGACAGCCTGGCCCAGCCGTCGGGCAGGTTCCTGGGCGGGGTCGTGGCCTGCGACGCGGGCGCCTGGGAGCGACTTCTTGGGCTGTCGCGTGCGCTGGTCGAGCGCGAGGGATCCACTTCCGACGCGGCGCTGGGGGCCCTGGCCCAAGCGGTGCGCGCGCGTTTCGGAGCCCAGTTGGGCCTGGCGGTCGGCCCGCTGCCGGCGCCGGCCGAAGCCCTGGGAGGCGAGCCTCCGACGGTGGCCTATGCCCTGGCCCGGGGCGACGAAGTGATTTTGCGGCGTGTGCCGAGCGTGGGCCACCCCTCGATCCACAAAATGCGGGCGGCCAAGGTGGGCTTGAACCTGGTACGGTTGACGCTGACGCGGGGGTAGGGGGTTTTGGCCGACGAGAAAACGCACAGATCTGTGCAAGCCAGGGGCGGACCTAGGTTAGCAGCCCGCGGAAGAAATCGACGGGCTACCATGTCATCACCAACTAGCCCGTCTGGTCGGCGGCGAGCAGCTTGGCCAGTGCTTCCAGGCCGGTCATGCCCACCGCAATGCCCAGCCGCAGGGCGGGCGCGCTCGCCTCGACGATGCGGGCCGGATACAGGTCTTCGGGTTCGCACAACGGCTGGGCCGGCGTGCCCCGTGCAATCGCCACGGCCAGTCCAAATTCGCCGGCGACCTGAACATCGTAAATGCCACAGCCGACCAGGCCCCGCGCGGTGTGGATAGCGCAATATTGCCCGCCCGGCCAGCGGAAGCTGGTTCCCAGCGCCTGGCCGTGGGGCGTGTCGAGCGTGCGGTTCACGGCACGTAGGTCGCTCAGGCTCATGATGGCGTGCTCGCAGAAGAGGCCAAGCGGTATCGTGCGAACAGCGCATTCGCTGGGTGTTCGCTGTCGAGGGCAGCACGATTCTCGCACCACGCCGATGACACCGCAAGCGGTAGCACGCGAGTTGACACCCCCAGCGGCCGGCACCTATGGTGGGCGCACTAGGCAAGTCGCCAAGCGGTTCCTTGCCTGAGCCCACTCCGGGGCGGTTGCCTGCCGTATACCCCTGAAGATGCCACGCGCCACATGAATTGGGCATTGCTAGGAAACGACCCGTTAGCGCTGGCCGTGGCGCGCGCCGTGGTTGGACACCAGGGGCAGCGCCTGGTGTGGATGGGCGAGGCCGGCGCAGCGGCTGCCGAGCTGGCCCGGGCGTCGGCCGGCATTGCCTCGGGCCCCTGGGAAGACCTGCTGGCGCTCGACACGGTCGACGTGATTGTGGTGGCGCGCGACGACGATGAAGAACGCCGGGCCGAGCAACTGCGGAAGCTGGTTCAGGCTGGCCGCACGTTGCTGGTGAGCCATCCGGTGCATCGCTCGATGCTGGTCTATTTCGAGCTGGCCATGCTGGCCGAAGGGACCACTGCGCGGCTATGGCCACTGCTGCCCTGGCGCAGTCACCCGGGCTTCTTGGAGTTGTTCGAGTGTCTGGCCGATCCGGCGGGGGTGGGCGCGCTCGAGCAGGTGGTTATCGAACGATCGTTGGCCGACCGAGGCCGAGAGGTCATCGAACGGCATTTCACTCGCGATGTCGATCTGGCCCGCGCACTTTGTGGCGAGCTGTCGCAGTTGGGCGCGCTGGCGCCACCGGGGGTGGGCGACCAGCGGTTCGCCAACGTGGGCGTGCAATTGTCGGGGCCGGCCGGAGTGTTGGTGCGGTGGTCGGTGGGGCCGGTCGAAGAATCGCCCGGCGCCCGATTGAGCACCATTGGCCCAGTGGGTAAGTGCGTGCTGACGATGCCCGACGGTTCAACTACCTGGGTCTTGGAAACGCAATTGCCTGGCGGGCGCACGCGGCGCGAGTTTTCTTGGGACCCAGGCGCAGCGGTGGTGAGTGCGCTCGCGCAGTTGCCTAGGGATGAACAGCCGACACCCCAGTGGATCGACGCGGCGCGTGCCAACGAATTGGCCGAAACCATCGAACGCAGCCTGACCAAAGGGCGGACGATCGAATTGTATCAAGAAGATTACACCGAGACGGGCGCGTTCAAGGGAACCATGGCGGCACTGGGCTGCGCGGTGCTGATCGTCGGTTTGTTGCTGATGATAGGGGGCGCGGCGGCGGCCGCGGTGGGCGTGCCCGGAGTAGGGCACATTCCGGCAGTTGTATTGGCCATGTTGAGTCTGTTCCTGCTATTGCAGTTGTTGCGATTGATCGTGCCTCGGCCTGTTGCGCGGGCAAGGCCAGCGGAACCGGCAGCTTGACCTAGAGCGCGACGTGCCGAGAGTTTGCACGGTCGCCGCGTGCGGGCCGCGGTTCGGCCTGACGGGGGTATGCCTGGCGGACGAAGCAAAATTGCCTTGGAAGGAGTTCGAAGCGTGAGCAATCGATTCCGTGGCCAGGTGGCCGTGGTTACCGGCGGCGGGGCGGGTATCGGGCGTGCTACCTGCCTGCTGTTGGCCGAACAGGGTGCCCGGGTGGTAGTGGCCGAGCGTAACCCAGACACGGGCCGCGCCACGGCGGCAGCGATTGTGGCCGCGGGCGGCCAGGCGTGGGAGCTGGCGGTCGATGTGGCCGACGAGTCGAGCGTGATGGCGTTGGCGCAGCAGGTGGAACAAGTGCACGGACAACTCGACGTGTTGGTCAACAACGCCGCGGTCTTTGTGCTGGCCGGTGTCGAGGCGACCGTAGCACAGTGGCGTGAGGTACTCGACGTGAACATCATGGGGCCGGCGCTCGTGACCAAGCACCTGGTTCCCTTGTTGTTTCGCGGGAAGGGCAAGGCCATTGTCAACCTGGGTTCCATTTCGAGCTTTATAGCGCAGCCCGGGTTCGTGACCTACAACGCTACCAAGGCAGCCGTGGCCACGATGACGCGTTGCATGGCGCTCGACCTGGCACCCCACGGCATTCGTGTCAACGCGGTGTGCCCCGGCACGGTGTGGACGGCGATTGTCGAACAGCGTGCGAGCGAGCTGGGACTCGACCGCGCGGCGGCCGACGTGCATCCCGATTTTGGCGGCGCGCAGATTCTGCATCGCATTGCCGATCCGCGAGAAATTGCACAAGCCATCGCCTTCCTGGCCTCGGACGAAGCGTCGTTCATCACCGGCGCGCAATTGATGGTCGATGGGGGCTACACTGCCAAATAGAGCGCGGGCGACTGGCGACCGGGCGGGGCCGACGGGGGCCCGGAGTTTCAGGCAAGGCAATCCATGCACGACGAACGATTGTGGCTAGCGGCGCACGAACTGGTGGCCGCTTATCGCGCGCGGCAACTGTCGGTGGTCGAAGTTGTCGACGCGGTGCTGGGGCAAATGGATCGCCTGAACGATTCGTTGCGCGCCGTGGTCACGCGCGTCGACGACCAAGCCCGCGCGGCCGCGCGGGTGGTACAGCAGGCGTTCGATCGCGGCGACGCGCTGGGTCTTCTGGCGGGGGTGCCCATCACCGTCAAGGATTTGCATGCCACGACTGGGGTGCGTACCACGTTTGGATCTCGCTTGTTTACCGACTACGTGCCCAGGGAAGATCAACTGCTGGTCGCACGGCTGCGTGGCGCCGGGGCCATTGTGGTGGGCAAGACCAACACCTCGGAGTTTGGCATTCTTCCGCTGGCCATGAACGCGCTGTTTGGCGAGTCGTGCAATCCGTGGGATCTTTCCCTGAACACCGGTGGCTCGAGCGGTGGCGCGGCGGCGGCCGTGGCCTGTGGCCTGGGGCCGCTGGCAACGGGAAGCGATGGCGGTGGTTCGATCCGCATTCCGGCAGCGTTTTGCGGCGTGTTCGGTTTGAAGCCGCAGTTCGGACGCGTGCCGCGGCTGAGCTTTCCGCGCGGTTGGGAAACGCTTTCGCACGACGGGCCGCTGGCACGCACGGTACGCGACGCGGCGCGATTTCTCGACGTGGTAAGTGGCCCCGATGTGCGCGATCGTCACAGCTTGCCGGCACAGGACCGATCGTTCGAGGCTGCCTGCCAAGAGCCGGTGGCTGGCCTGCAACTGGCCTGGTCTGCCGACCTGGGTGGGCTGCCCATCGAGCCCGAGGTGCGCGACATTTGCGAGCAAGCAGCGCGGCGGTTCGCGGCGTGTGGTTGCGCGGTCGAGGATATCGCGCTCGACCTTCCCGACCTGAGCCCGGCTCAACAAACCATCGTTTTGTGCGAGGCGGCCGCCGCGATGGCCGATCGCCGCGCCGAGTGGGAGCAGGTCATTTTTCACCCCACCCGGAAAATGTTGCCCAATGCCGACGCCTTGACCTGCCGGGACTTGCTCGAGGCCCACTGGGCACGCGATGACTATACCCAACGCGTGGCCGAGGTCTTCACGCGATACGACGCATTGCTCACGCCGGTGG
This sequence comes from uncultured Pirellulales bacterium, assembly GCA_964434905.1. Lineage (GTDB taxonomy): Bacteria > Planctomycetota > Planctomycetia > Pirellulales > CAYNRE01 > CAYSXM01. The sequence goes on from CAYSXM010000194.1 coordinate 6,482, forward strand.
CTGGCATCACCGCCACGGCCAATGGCACGCTGGGACCCAAGGCGATTGCGGGGCAGCCGATTCGCACGCTGGCCTGGCTAGGGTTTGTCGTGCCCTGGAACATGACCGGGCAACCCGCTGCGAGTCTGCCCGTGGGACGTACTGCCGCGGGGTTGCCGGTGGGGCTGCAGGTGGTTGGCCGCCCGTTCGACGAAGTTACCGTGCTGCGGCTGTGTGCCGCGTACGAGGCGGCGAACCCCTGGTTGATTCCGCGTCCGCCGGTGTGTAACGGCTGAGCCCCGTTTCAGCCCGCCGCTACGGGCAACCTGCTGCCCGCCAAGCAGCGGGCAAACAGGCCAGCAGATCGCTAGCGATGAGCGCAGTCTGGCAACCGGCGGCGGCCGCCAGGTCGCCGGCCAGGCCGTGTACATGCACGCCCAGCCGTGCCGCCTCATAGGGATCGATTCCCTGGGCCAATAGCCCCACCAAGACACCCGTCAGCACGTCGCCCGCGCCGCCCGTGGCCAGGCCTGGGTTGCCGGTCTCACAGACCCAGGTGCGGTGGCCATCGCTGACGCAGGTGCCTTGCCCCTTGAGTACTAGAACCACGCGGGCCCGCTCGGGCTGCGACTGCGGTTGCGGCACAGCCGTGTTCCATTCTTCCGCGAACCGGGTGGCCAGCGCTTGTCGAGCGGCCTGGTATTGTGGAACTGCCGTGGCGGTCAGCCGCGCGAATTCGCCAGGGTGGGGCGTCAA
>CAYSXM010000195.1:0-7203 GCA_964434905.1 uncultured Pirellulales bacterium
CCTGGTGGCCGGCGATTTCGACTTCTTCCTGCAACTCACGTCGCAGTCCCTCGTCGTAGGGGTGGATGCCACGTTCGGCATCGGCGTCGATCAGAGAGATATGACCTCCGATTCCGATGCTGCGTTTGCTGTGCAGGCGGCCTTCGCCTTGGCCGCGTCCGCGACGATAATGAAACACCACCTGGTTCCCGGCTGCATCGCGATGGCGAAATACCACGTAAGGAATCAGTTGCTTGAAGCTGGGGTCTTCCTCGACTTCGGCCCGGGGGCGATAGCTGGTGTGTTCGGGGCTCAACAATTCCTCGAGGTAATGGTCGACATCTTTGTTAAACCCCTGGAAATGGCCGAGTCGATGAAACACTGGCGTGGGGATCACCAGAACGCGTTCGGTGTGGGTGGTTAACACCAGGACTCCTTTCTTCGAGAGGTCACCCCGACAACCACGTGGGGAGCGACCCGAGTATACGGGCCGATGGCGGGCGCGACCACTAGTCGGCCACAGAAGAATTCCGGCCTGGGGCGGGCGCTAGATTTTGCCAAGCGGCTGACAGCGTTGTCCGGCAGGGCCAGGGGTTTCGGTCTGGGCACGCGCTGCTGCGAGGTCGCTATTGTACCATCGCATCTCTGTGAAAACGCAGGCGCGTCGAATTCTTCAGCAGGCTGCTACAGAATGAGCATGGCGTCGCCGTAACTAAAAAAACGATAGCGCTCGGCGATGGCCTCTTCGTAGGCCTGGCGAATCAGTAGGTTGCCGCCCAGGGTGCGCACGAGGACCAGCAACGTGGAGCGTGGGAGGTGAAAGTTGGTCAACAGGCCATCGACCGCCCGAAAGGTGTAGGGGGGGCGAATAAACAGGTTGGTATGGCCGCTCCAGGCGGACAGCGCGCCCTGAGCGGCGGCGGTCTCCAGCACGCGCACGGTGGTAGTTCCCACGGCCACAATTTTGCCGCCTTGGGCCCGCACGGCTTGCAGCCTGGCGGCCGACTGAGCGGAAATCTCGCCCCATTCGGAATGCATAGAGTGCGAATCGAGGTTTTCCGTGGAGATGGGGCGAAACGTATCCAGGCCCACATGCAGCGTGAGCTTGACGACTTCGATGCCCTGGTGCGAAATGCGTTCTAAAAGCTCGTGGGTGAAGTGTAGTCCGGCGGTGGGCGCCGCGGCCGAGCCTGGCGTGCGAGCGTAGACGGTTTGATAGCGGAGCGAGTCGCTGGGCAGCGCGCGTCCGCCGCGGATATAATGTGGTAGCGGGACATGCCCCACGCGGCCCAATAGGTCGAGCACCGCCAATTTGTTCCGAGGGCGCGCCAGCCAAGCGCCGCCAGGCTGTCGGACCTCGAGCTGGAGTTCGACGGTTTCAGTTCCGTCTCTTCCCTGGATGGTGATGGTCTCGCCCGGCTGGAGACGCCCGCGACATTTGCAGATGAGCTGCCACAGGCCGCCCGGATCGCAGCCTAGGAACAAGCCTTCCCAGCGGCCGCCGGTGGACGTGCGCCGCCCGACCAGCCTGGCCGGAACGACCTGAGTTTCGTTCAGCACCAGCGCATCGCCCGCGCCTAGCAGTTGGGGCAGATCGCGCACGTGCCTGTGGGCCAGGCGCGACGTGGCGCGGTCGACCACCAGTAGGCGCGAATCGGCGCGCTCGGGCAGCGGCTCTTGGGCGATCAGCTCGGGTGGCAAATCGTAGTCGTAGTCGGCAAGCGAAGGCATACAGCGCTGGTTCTCAGGAGTTCCGGGGAGGTGGAAGTCGAAACGCTGCGGCGTCGAACACTTCGCCGCACCGGCAGGCCGACTATGATAGTAGAGTTCCGGAGCGTTAGGACCAGGTACCCACCGTGACCGCGCAGGCGCCCATTCCGATCGCATTGTGCTGCACTACGCTCGAGCGAGGTGGGGCCGAACGCTGCCTGGTCGAATTGGCGCGGGGGCTCGACCGCCGCCGATTCTCACCGACGGTCTATTCTCTGGCGCCTCGCCCCGATCGACCAGAGCGAAGTTTCTGGCCAGAGCTGGAGGCGTCGGGCGTTCCGGTTCGCTCGCTCGAAGTTCGTCGACCACGCGGCGGGGCGCAGGCCGTTTGGCGGCTGTCGAGGTGGCTGCGGCGCGACCGGGTACGTTTGGTCCAAGGGTTCTTGTTTCATGCCAACATGATTGCGCGGCTGGCCGTACCCTTGGCGGGAAACGCCCGGATGGTGTCTGGCATTCGAGTGGCCGAGCGTCGCGGACGGTGGAGATTGCGATTGGACCGCGCCAGCCAGAGGTTGGTCGATCGCCATGTTTGTGTAAGCCAGAGTGTGGCCGATTTCTCGCGCCGCGAAGGTGGGTTGACGCCTTCGCGACTAGTGGTCATTCCCAACGGAGTGGATTTCGACCGGATTGATCGGGCGGTGGCCGCTGAACATGTCGAGCAAGCAGGGGGCGAAAGTCGGCGCTGGTTGATCGGCGTGGGCCGCCTCGACCGGCAGAAAGGGTTCGACAGGCTGTTGGACATTGCGCCCGAAATGATGCGAGGCTTGCCACAGCATGATCTGGTAATCGTTGGCGATGGCCCCCAGCGACCGGCGCTGATTGAGCAAGCGGCGCGGGCTGGCTTGGCCGAGCGGGTACACTTTCTGGGTTGGCGCGCGGATGTGAATAGCTTGCTCAAGGCTAGCGACTTGTTCCTATTGCCCTCTCGCTGGGAGGGCCTTCCCAACGTGCTGCTCGAGGCGATGGCTGCGGCGCTGCCCGTGGTGGCTGCCGATGTCGAAGGGGTACGCGAGCTTTTGGGCCCGACGGCTGAATCGCAACTGGTGACAGGTGAGTTTGGACCTGGTTTTTTACGGCAGGTGCGGCAGTTGGCAGCCGACGAGCCGGGCCGTCGAGCATTGGGCGAGTTGAATGCTCGCCGGGCGCGCGACGCGTTTAGCTGGGGGGGCATGGTGCGGGCCTATGAGCGCCTGTACGAGGAACTGCTCGGGACTGGTTAGCAAGACGCAACCTGTGTCTGCACAGCAGGTTACGGTGTTTGATGTTGGTGCCGTGCGAGTCCGCTTCGGGTCGAACGAAGTCGGGGTGCGGCGATTGGTCTTGTGACGTTCTGGCGGATGCCTTCAGAATGCCGCCTCCGGTGGGGCAAGGCATCGGCGTTCTGGCGCTCGTGGATCGCAGCCGCGTTGCCGATCGGCTGCGGTTTTTCACACTTTGCGGGGCGGCGCGACTGCCAGGCGATGCGGCCGTGGGTGCGCGCACGAGGGCTGACCATGAACCGGCAAACGGCGAACCGGCAAACGGCGAACAGGGAGACGGCGAACAGGCAAACGGCCGCGCGGTCCAAGACAGCGACAGCGCGCGGGTTGTCGCGTCCGGTGGTGCTTCCCGTGGCAGTTGGGGCGACACATTCCGTGGCAACGGTGCACACGAGCCGAGTCGCGGCGCGCGCGAGCTGGGTGCAGCCCTTGGTGGTCACTGGGGCGCTAACCGCAGCAATGTTGTTGTTGCTGTTGGGTGTGATGTTTGGCACGCGCGATGCGGCGCTTCGAACGTGGCGGGCCGGACTTTCCACGGTGGATCAGACCGAGGCGCGCGCCCATCTGGAACAGGCTCTGGCCTGGGGCGACCAGGCGCCGGCGCTGCTGGCCGAAGCGTTGGGGTCTTCGAGATCGACCGTGGTTATCGCGACTGAGGAAGTGCTGAGCGAGCAATTGGCGCAGTGGGAGTTGTTGCCGGCTGGACAGGCTTGGCCACGGCTTGCGCGGCTGGCCGAGGAACTGGCGCGCCGGGTACCGCGATACTCGCCGGCGGCGCGACAAGCGGCCGGAGATCTGGCCTTGCGGATGCTGATCTGGCCTCAGGACGTTGATGTTCCGGAAGCGCTGGACGTGGCGGCATCTTGCGAAACAATTTTGGCGGAAGACCCTTCGCGACGGGGGCGCGTGGACGAAGTGCGCCGACGGCGGATCCGATCGCGCACGAGTGATGGTGGGGCGCGTGGCGTGCCATCGAGCGCGATAGCGCGTGTTCCGGTCGATGCCGATTTCTTTGCGGCGCTCAGCAAATTGCCGGTTGCCGATCGGGGTGGCGACGGGAGTGTGAACTTGGCGAGTGGTGCGGCGAATGAACTTCCAGGACGCGCGCCGGGCGACGAGCCTGTGCTCGGCGAGTCGTTGTCTGACTCGGCCGCGGCAAACGAGGCTGGTAGTTCGTCGTCGAGGCTGCCGGCCAGTGGCGAGAATAGGGCCGTTCCACGGTTGTTGGAACATGTCGAACCCGACGCACTGGCTGTGCCGAGAGGTCGGTTGTCGGCCGACGGACTGGGCAGTTCGCCGAGTACCTCCGATGCCGAGCGGAATGCGGAGGCAGGACCCGACGTAGTGGCGGGCTGGGACTCGATGACCACAGCAGAGGTACTTCGCGCGCTGCGGCGTGCCGGCCGTGACCAGGCGGGGCACATCGAAGCGGAACTATCACGGCGCGGGTGGAGTTCGCGGCAGCTCGAGTGGGTGCGGATTGCCACCGGAGACGATGTAGGACGGCGCCTGGCGTTGGTGAACGCTTTGCCGGGGGTGCGAGGAATCGACGCCAAGGCATGGCTGTTGTGGATGAGTGACGACCCGTCCGCCGTGGTGCGACGCGCGGTGGTGGGTATCATGGCCACCACGGCGGAGCCGGAAATGCTGGGGCGGGTAGCCGCGATGGCCGAGCACGACTCGGACGCCGAAGTGCGCGCGCTGGCCGAACGCGCCGCGGGGCTGGCCGGCCGGCAATAGCGCTGCGCGAGAAGCACGGCGCGGCAAGTACGGCGATTAGCGTGCGAGCGAACTCGCCGCGACGGGATCGAGCGACAGCACGTTGCTTTCGATCAGGGCGCAGATGGCGTCGAGCGGCAGGTCATTGTCGTCCTCGCCGAAGGGGTCTTCAATTTCCACGCCGATTTCCTCGATCCCAAAAAACACATAGGAAACGGCCAGGGTGCAGGGCACGGTGAGCCAACCGAATTTTTCAACCAACCCCAACGGTAGAGTGTAGCAATAGAGGATCAGCGCGCGGCGCAGGTGCACCATATAGGCAAAGGGGAGTGGCGTGCGATGGATGCGTTCGCAGCCCCCGAACCAATCGATCAGTTGCTGCACCAGTTGTTCGCAGGCCAATTGCAGTTCGTTGGTCAGCAGCCCTTGCCGATGGGCCTCGTGCGCGGCGGCGGTCAGTCGAGCGGCGACAAACAACGGAACATGTTGGGCCGCCACTGCGGCAGATACCTCGTGAGGGGGCAAGTCAGCCACGGCGGGGCCCAGGCCGGCACGGCCGCGCAGGCTGTTCATGGCCGCATAGGGAAAGGCGACGATCCACGCTTTCCAGAGGCGCTGAAGCTGGGATCCTTCAGGCGTGGCGGTGTGGACCATTCGGGCCAGGTTGCGTGCCGCGTTGACGATGGAGCCCCACAGTCGCCGCCCTTCCCAAAAGCGGTCGTAGGAAGCGTTGGTGCGAAACACCAGCAGCAGGCCTAGTGGAACTCCGATCAACGTATGGACTTCCAGCCCCATGCGCAGCGCCAGGCCATGGCGATTGGCGGCCACGACGAGCGCCGACCAGGCGGTTCCGAGGACCACTCGGCTCAAAATTTCGCGGACCATGGAGCCGCGAATATCGAACAGATGGTCGCGCCAGTTGTGAGGATCGTAGGCGATCATGGCGTGCGCGCCTGCCGAAGGCTATTCGCCGAGAACGTAAGCGAAAATCAGGGGAGCCACGATCGAGGCGTCGGAGTTGATCATGAACTTAGGCGTTTGTGCATCGAGCTTGCCCCAGGTGATTTTTTCATTGGGGACCGCGCCCGAGTAGGAGCCATAGGAGGTAGTGGAATCGCCGATTTGGGCGAAGTAACCCCAGAACGGGCAATCCCATTCCAGATCTTGAATGATCATGGGGACGACACAAATCGGGAAATCGCCGGCGATGCCCCCGCCGATTTGAAAGAACCCGATCGACGAGCCGCGTACGTTTTCGAGGTACCACTTGGCCAGGGCCTGCATCTGTTCAAAGCCCGATTTGAACATTTGGAAGCTACTGAGTTGGCCCGACATGACCCACGAGACAATGATGTTGGCCGTGGTGCAGTCTTCGTAACCAGGGGTGAAAATGGGCAGGTTTTTTTCGCAGGCGGCCGCGACCCAAGAGTCTTGGGGGTCGATTTGATAGAACTCGCGCAGTGCGTCGGTGCGAATCAGCTCGTAGAAGTACTCGTACGGGAACGCACGGCGGCTGGCTTGCTCGGCCTGCTGCACAAGCGGCAACAATTTGCTGGCGATACGCCGAAAGGCCTCGTCTTCCGGAATACAAGTATCGGTAACACGATTGAAATGGTGATCGTAGAGCGCTTGTTCATCGGCCGGTGACAGATCGCGATAGTTAGGGACCATCTTGTAGAAATCGTGGGCCACGAGGTTGTAAATATCTTCCTCGAGATTGGCGGCGGTACAGCTAATGGCGTGGACCTTGCCCGCGCGGATCATTTTGGCCAGTGAGATGCCCAGTTCGGCGGTGCTCATGGCGCCTGCCATGGTGACCAGCATTTTGCCGCCGCGTTCGAGATGGGACCGCCAACCACGAGCGGCATCCAGCGTTTCGCGCGCGTTGAAATGGCGAAACTGGTGGTCCATGAAGGCCGTGATCGACATGACGGATTCCTAGGTGTACACCGGCAGGGGCGGGCGAAAGATAACGGTGAGGCTCGACACGCCGCAGGGGGGAATGTACCGATCGCCGCGAGAGGCGACAACCCGGCTGCCCCCGCTGCGACCGAGACCGGGGCGCGTGGCAACTACAGCCACAGGTCGACCAGCACAATGCACAATAGCCCCAGACTAACCACGGCGTTGACGTGGAAGAACGCCTCGTTCACGCGGGACAAGTCGTCGGGGCGAACCAGCCAGTGTTCGTAGGCCAGCAGCAGGGCCACACAAACCACGCCAAAGTAGTACACGCCACCCAACAGCGGATAGACCGAGGGCAAACAGAGCAGCAGCGCGACCATGGCCAGATGGCACAACCCCGAGGCACGCAGCGCGCCGGGCACGCCAAACCGTGCCGGCAAGCTGCGCAACCCACGCCGACGATCGTACTCGACATCTTGACAGGCATAGATGGTGTCGAAGCCAGCCACCCACAATAGCACCGCGGCGCCGAGTACCAGCATGTCCCACTTGTCCTTCATTTCGCCTTTCG
>CAYSXM010000196.1:0-7189 GCA_964434905.1 uncultured Pirellulales bacterium
CTGCCTCACGTATTCACCAATACGCCCGAGTGCACTGGCAGAGCTAGTGGCACCCAACGGGTGGATTCGATGGCACACGTTGTTGGGCAGTGAAGAAGGTAGTTCTCGTCAGGCCAACGCCTGACCTGCAAGGCTGCACTGACGCCGGGCGAGACAAAGCCGGCCGTTACAGTTCTTCGATCACCAGATCCTTGTACCAGGCCTCGCTGGGGGGCCCACCGTGGATTTGCACGCCCAAGATGCCCCGCTGCGGAATCGCGTCGTCGGCTTCGGAATAGTCCACGGCAGGCACGTCGTTGATCCAGGTGCGAATTCGCCGACCTTCGCAGCGAATGCGATAACGGTTCCAAGCCTCGCGCTGAAGCGTGGCCAATAGCTTCGGTTCGTCGGCCGGGCGCATCAGCACCTTGTTGCGACGCGATTCATCGTACAGGCAGCCCCACCACAGCTCGCCCAGGTCGGCCTGGTATCCAGCAACCTCGTGGTGGTTGGGCACCCGTTGGCTGCGCAGTTGCACGCCCGCGTTGGCGCCTCGTCCCAGCACTTTGAATTGGAGTTGCAATTCGAAGTCGCCAAACTCGGTGCGGGTGCAGAGAAACTCGTTGCGGGGAATTTTCTTATCGAGCCGGCCAGCCACGATGGCTCCCTGCTCGATGCGAAACCATTCCAGGTTTCCCTCCCAGCCGTCGAACGATTGGCCGTCGAACAAGGGCCGGGGCCCGGCAGCATTGTTGGTCTGGGGCGCCGCCGGCGGCGTTTTCTTGAGCGGCGGTGCCGTCCAGGCCGTGGCACCAGGGACCACGGTCCAGGCCATGGCCAGCGCCGCGAAACCGGTGTGCAATGTAAATTTCATGGGATGGTTCCTCAACCCGACTTTTGGTAAGCCATTGGAAGCTGCAGAACCGAAAGTGTCGCCTCTGCCACGTGCTGCCGCAATCGCCCCATTGCACGTAGTTGCCCATCGGCTGTGCGGGCCGATGGCGGCCTTGCTGGCGGCACGACAGATACGATGGTTCGCGACGAGGTTCAGGAACGATCCTGGTTTGAAAACATCTGTGCATTTCGCGGGTCGAATATAGCACGACCGATAGACCGGTACGAACGACCTTCGACGGGTGCCAATAGACCATGTGGCTGGTGGACCGCAGCGATACGGCAACCCGGGTTCCGTGTCAGGTGCTATTTGGAGTCAGGGGCAGTCGCGTCGACGGCCGGGGCGGACAGGCTCTCCGCCGAAAACCATTGATGTTCGGGCCGAGCCAGAATCGCGTCGATCGCCTTGTCCACCGCCTCGGCCGCCGGGGCGTTGCCATGTTTTGCCGCCTGCACTGCCAGTTCGCGGGCCTCGGGTATTAGTTCTTGATAGAATCGTTCTGCGACCTCGTACATGCCGTGCCAGTGTGCGTAATCGGGGGCCATCATCGAGGCCCCATGACGAGCGCGGCGCCCCTCGTGGTGCCAGAGATAGAACCAGGTCCACTCGATTTTTTCGTCGAACTCTGCCGGCGTCAACAACTGGTTCGCACGTAGCGCTGCCATGATCGATTGACCTGGCTTGGCAAACTTTTCATTGTAGTTGACGACGAAATCGTCGTATTGTTTGTAGAACAGGTTGGCATAGGTCTCCGTGTGGCAATGGGTACAGACCTGCTTCATGCGGATCCGCTTTTCTTGCCAGGTGTCGACCACCAGCGCGCGCCGTTTCTCTGGGTCGGTTTCCTTGACCACTTCGCCTTCAGCGTCGGTATCGAGCAGCAGACTCACCGGAGGCCGGTTGGTCCAGGAAATTCGTTCGCCGGCGTTGTGGGTTACCTTGCGGCCGTTTCGCGTGTGTGCCGACATGTGACACGTGGCGCAGGTTGGAGCCTGTGAATAGTCTTCGCCCAGCACCCACCGCGGGTGATCCAAGTGCATTTTCTCACGAAGGTCTCGAAACGCCACGCCGTGTTTCGATTCCTCGTAGATTTCCTTTTGTGGATGATCCGGTCCGAGATGGCACTTGCCGCAATTTTCTGGCTGGCGCGCGCGGCGAGGAGAGAAATCGTGGCGGGAATGGCACGCCGAGCATGAACCACGCGAGCCATCGAGATTGAGTCGACCAATTCCCGTGTTCGGCCAGGTCGAGGAATGCAGGAACGGCTTGCCGTTGTCGTCATGCTTGATCCGGGCAACCACCGCGGCATTGGTGGGCCGGCCGTCGTCTCCGGGTTCCAGTTGCTCGAAACTGATCAAGGTGCCATCCACCGCTTCGAGCGAGACCTTGCTGCCGTGACATTGCTGGCACCCAACCTGCGCGCTGGCCATTCCGTTGACCAGGGTGACGTCCATGCCTGGGGTCGGAGAATGCGGATTGAAAGGGGTTCGTGCCCCCTCGACCGTCTCCGCCAGGCGGTTGTCCAACGAAGCGAGAATATTTCCCGCCTTGGCATGGTGGCTGTGTGCGAATTCCTGATACTCCTGCTGATGGCAGGCACCGCAGTCGCGCGGCGTCACCACTGTGGCGATCAAGGCCCCATAGTGGTCGAAGGAGTCCGCGTCGCGTTGGTCCGCCTTGTGGCATTCAACACAGCCCACGCCCTTGGTCGCGTGGGTACTTCCGTTCCAGTGGTCGATGATGCCGGGCGATTGCTGGCGGTGACAATTGACGCAACTGACACTCGACGCGGGAATCGCCACGTGGGTCGCGCGCTCTCCAGATTCTTCCTGGCGGCGGGTAATCTCGCGTTCTTGAACCAGCAACAGCGAGAGCAGAAACACCAACCCCATGACCGCAATGATCGTCTGTTTGATTCTTAAACTCATTACATTCTCTGTCGGCAAGTCGTCCCTGGGCCAGCATCACGAGCGGTCGTGCTAATGCGCCACTACCGCTTCCCAAACCGTCAACCCGGTCAACAAAAACACACCCACAATTCCCACGTAGACGCTGACTTCTTGCCAGCCCGTCACGCGCCGCAAGAACGCGTCGATCCAGGGCCACACGAACATGGCCCCCACGATGAAGCCCATGCTCAACACCGCGGTCGTCGGGCCGAAAAGTTTCAACCAGCGAAATGTTGCGTAGAAAAACCATTCGGGCTTGATGACTTCCGGCGTGGTCAGTGGGTCTGCCTTGGGGCCCATCATCGCCGGGAGCACGGTCGCCAAAGCGCTCAGCACGATCATCAGAAACAATCCCAACGCGAGCTCCGTAGCCAGATGGTCTGGAAAGAAATTGAAATGTTCGTTGCGCTCTGGCAGCGCGCGTTGGTCACGGAACTCTGTCACGCCATGTAAACGAACGAACACAATGTGTACGAAGACCAACATCGCCAGCGTGGCCGGCAACACTGCCGCGTGCAGAATGAAGAAGCGAGAGAGGGTCAGGTCGTTGTATTCGTGCCCCGCGAGCAACATCTGCTTCAGAAACCCCCCGGCCACGGGCAACGTGTCCAACAAGTTGCCCCCCACCGTGGCGCCCCAATAACTCAACTGCTCGAAAACCAGGCTGTAGCCCGTGAAACCAAGCCCCAACGAGCATAGCAACAGGCACATTCCCACCATCCAGTTCAATTCGCGCGGGCGACGGTACGCACCCGTGAAATAAACCCGCATTTGATGCAAGATCACGGCGGCGATCATCAAGGTGGCGGCCCATTTGTGCAGGCTGCGAAAGTACCACCCGTACGACACATCTTCGGTGATGAACCGTACCGATTCGTACGCCGTCGCCGTGCTGGGCTGATAGTAAACACTCAGCAGAATGCCTGTGACGATTTGCACCACGAACAGGTAGGCGGGCGTGCCTCCTAGGCAGAACCACCACCGCCGCATGTGGTTCGGCACAGGCTCGTTGGTCCACTCTCGAAGCTGGTCGCCTGCTACCGGAATGCGCTCCCGCAACCAGGCTTGAATCGCGGTCATCCAACGGGTCCTTCCCCGGTCCGATCGACGCCGTGCACCGGCAGCTCGATGAACAGAAGCCCTTGCTCCAACTTCAGCGAATATCGCGGAAGATGCTGGTTGGCCGCCAACGGCGGTCCAGCGGTCGGCCGCCCCTCGTGATCGAAGGCACCGTTATGACAGGGACAAAAAAACCGTTGCTGGGCCGATTCCCAATGCACCCGACAACCCAGATGGGGGCAGGTGCTCGACAACGCGATAAAGTCGTCAATACCCGGGTCAAGGCCGTGGCTCGTGCTGGCGTGCGCGCCCCGCTGGATCACCACCGACAAGCCAGCCGGCGACGCGAAGCTGATCGACTCGCCGGGAGGAATTTTGGCCGCGTTCGCGACAAACATCCAGGCAGTTCCCCGCCGCGCGGGAAACAAGAACTGGCCGGCCAGCGCGAAAAACATGCCGTAGCCACCGGCCAAACCAGCGAACATCGCCACCGTCGTTACGGCTCCTAGCATGTCGCGCCGCGAAACGCCGCCATCGGCATCATCCAGCACATCGCCGGGCATTCGTGCATCGTCTGGAGTAGGCAGCGTAGCTCTTCCATAAAGCTGTCGGTGCTTCTCGGCCATGCGCCGTCGGTCGGCGCTGCGCAGGTGCGGGGGATTCTCCTCGCGGCGATCCATCTTGTCTAGTCGCTCGTCGCGAGAACACACAAAGTACGCCAACCACATTGCAGCACAATGCATACTTCGCAACTAGACAATGGACTCGCCGCAGCGCGCCGTCGAACACGATCGCGATCTGGCACAGCAGGCGATCTTGAGTCGCTAGCCGCCCGTTGAAAAATGCCGTCGTGGCGTTTTTCAACCTCGCCAAGTGTGGAGCACTGCTACGTGCGGCTCGCAGAAAAAGCGATCTACGTCACTAGTTTGCCATCGCATCCAGGCGATGGCGCAGGCGCGTCGAATTCTTCAAGGGGCTGCTTAGCCCGTGGCCAGCAATTCCGTGATGGCCTGTCCATCGGTCACGATCGGCGTGGGACGGCCTGCGCGGTCGGGAATGGTGACTCGCGTATAGTCGATGCCCAAATGTTGGTAGATCGTCGCCAAGAAATCTTGGGGTCCGACCTGGCCAGTGCTGACGCTTTCGCCTCGCGCATCGGTCGAACCAATTACCTGGCCGGTCGCAATTCCACCGCCTGCCCAAATCATCGAGTTGGCGTGTGGCCAATGGTCACGGCCAGGCTGAATCACGCCCGCGCCGCGGCTGGCCACACCACCGCCGCTACTGGCCACGTGGGAAATGCGCGGCGTGCGGCCGAACTCGCCGGTGACCACGACCAGCACGCGACGATCGAGCCCGCGTTCGTAAATATCCTCGATCAGCGCGGAAACGGCCTGATCGAAATACGGCGCGCGGTACTCCAATGCCTCGAACACATGGTGGTTGACGGCGTGATCGTCCCAATTGGCCACCCGGCCGCACAAAGGCCCGTCGAACGTGGTGGTGATGATCTCGACGCCTGCCTCGACCAGCCGGCGCGCCATAAGGCACTGTTGCCCCCACGCGTGCCGGCCGTAACGGTCGCGCGTGGCGTCGCTTTCACGATGCAGGTCGAAGGCCCTGGCCGCCTCGGGGCTGGTGAGCAGTTCAAGCGCTTGGGCCTCGAACGAATCCATCGCCCGCATGGAGCCAGAACGATCTAGCTCGTGGCGAAACTCGTCGAACGATTGTCGTAGCTGAACGCGTTGGCGCAGGCGCTCGGGTGGCTGCGTGTCGGAGTGTCCCACATTGGGCACCGTGAAGCTGGGTTGGCTGGGGTCCCCCGTGACTGCAAACGGTTCATAGGCAGGGCCTAGATAGGCGGGACCCGCGATGGTGAAACTGTCGTAGCGGGTGATGGGATTCACGCCCACATAGTTGGGCAGTACGGTCGCGCGGTCGGCACGCAGATAGTGTGCCACGGTCATCAGGTCTGGCAGCTTCGGCGCCAGTTTATCTTGCGCGTCGGGATCGCCCGACAACAATTGCAACGAACCGGCAGGGTGACCGCCTCCGGTGTGCGCCATCGAGCGCAACACCGTGAACCGATGTGAGAGGCGCGCCTGCAGCGGCAGCAACTCTGAGAACTGCAGGCCGGGTGTGCGCGTGGCGATGGGCGTGAACGGTCCGCGATAGTCACTCGGCGCCAATGGCTTGGGGTCATAGGTATCTAGATGACTGCAGCCACCGCGAAGCCAAACCAAAATCACCGCGGTGCGTTCTGCTCGACCAGGCTCGGCGGCGTGAGCACGCAGGCGAAGCAGCGCCGGCAAAGACAAGCCACCCAGCGGGGCCAGCCCCACGCGCAAGAACGCCCGGCGAGTCGCCAGCGCTGCACTCTGATAGGGAGTCTGGGCCATCGAACCTTCCCTCAAGCCGGCCTCACCAGCTTGGAAAAAACGCATCTGACGAGGGCCGGGCGACTGGCCCGGTAGCACTGCCCCGCTGCGTAACCATCGAGAATCACCGTGGGCCAGAGACTATCGTACCTGGGAATCCAGACCGTGTCAGCCAAGGTTCGACCGGCGCCGGCGAGTTCGCCAGAAGGGAAAAACGCTCGTAAGATTCCTCGACAACCACAGAATGCTACCATGGCCGGGTGTCGTGGCAGATCGCTAGCTTGGCGAATTGTTATTCAGAAAGGTGCCCGACGTGTCGCGATTCGTCACGATCGACAGGGTTGCCGGTCTGGGGTTTTGCCTGGTATTGCTGTTGTCGTGTTTGGCGCTGATTAGCGTGACGACGCGAGCGATTTCAACTTGGCAGGTGCTGCTCCAACCTGAATTCGAAGGGCAACAGGGAATGCCACGGGAATTCGAACGGCGGTACGCCGCGCGTCCCTGGCTGACGTTGACACATATTGCGACAGGCTTACTTTTCATCGTCACGGGGCCGCTCCAGTTCGTACCTGTGGTGCGCCTTCGCTGGCGGAAACTGCATCGCGTTTGCGGCCGTGTATTTATTGTGTCGGGCCTGGTGAGCTCCATAACATCCTTGGTGTTTGTGGCAGTGCTGCCCGTGTATGGCGCGTTCTCCTCTTCGGTGGCGGTGGTGGTGGGCGCGACTCTGTTTTTGGTCTGCATCGTGCAAGCGTTTGTGGCCGCGCTGCAGCGACGGTTCTTGAAGCACCGCGAGTGGATGATCCGCAGCTATGCCCTGGGGCTGGGCATCGCCACGTTTCGGTTGCTGCTTCCGATCTTGATGAGCCCGCCATTTTCGGCGACATTCGTCGAAAGCTGGAACACAGTGGTGTGGCTGGGTTTTGTCT
>CAYSXM010000197.1:0-7179 GCA_964434905.1 uncultured Pirellulales bacterium
ATATCGGGCGCCAATCCAGGTGATGGGTACTTGCCCGTCGGCGAAATCAAACTTCCAGGGCAGCCCGGGAACAATGCGCACCCGAGCGGTTCCCTTCAACTCGCCCACACTGGCCGTAACCAGCGAGGCCGCGTGGGCCGCATGGCCGGCGGCGCGATAGCGGCCGTCGGTGGCGCCGACCTCGCCCGCCGCATCCACCGCAAAAGTCGCCGGCGCGTGGTCACTTAACAACTGCCCGCGGCTGTTGAACACTTGCACCCGAAACGCGACCTCGGCGCCTGGCGCGACCAGTGCCTCGGCCGGCACCATCTGGACCCAGGCCGGCTTCAAATCCTCGCTCGCCGGGCGCTCGGACGGCGCGGGGGGCTGCGCGTCGGCCACGGCCTGCGCTCCCCGTTTTCCCAAACACATCAACCGTCCGGTCGAGATCAGATACACGCGACCGTGCGAAGCAATCGGCGAACCCTGGCACTCTTCGCCCTGCGCCAAACGGGTGCGGTGAACGATTTTCACCCCATCGTCGGCAGGCTCGAGGATATAGCAGCGACCGTTGGTTTCCGTCGCGAAAAACTTGCCGTCGGCATACAACAAGCTAGAACGCATCATGCTGCCCAGCTTTTGTTTCTTACCCATCGGTTCGCCGGTCCGCGCGTCGTGGATGAACAGCCCCGCCGCGTCGTCCACTGTGTACAACCGGCCGTCCCACAAAATCGGGCTGCTTTTGCCGACCATCCGCTCCTTGAACAGCCACCGCGCGCCCGTGGTGGTGATGTCGCCCGTGCCGGTCCCATCGATCGCCGCCAACGCCCCCATCGTGTTGTCG
Source organism: uncultured Pirellulales bacterium (assembly GCA_964434905.1). Lineage (GTDB taxonomy): Bacteria > Planctomycetota > Planctomycetia > Pirellulales > CAYNRE01 > CAYSXM01. The sequence goes on from CAYSXM010000197.1 coordinate 824, forward strand.
GCAATGTTCTCCTCGCTGTGGGCGGCATACACCATGTCGCCCTCGATCACCGGAGTAACGTTCAATCCGCGACGCGAAAACTGAAACTTCCAAATCGACTGCCCGGTCCGCGGTTGGAACGCATGAACCGCGCCGTCGCCCGAGCCAAACACCAACGCCGCCTGGCCCCCCAACACCGACACCACGGGCGTGCTATAGGTTGTGTCTTCCGGTCGCAGTCGGGTGCCGTTCATCCAGACCAACTCGCCGGTCGACTTGTCGAACGCCAAGAACCGGTGTGCAGGCACCGCCATCTCGCCCCACCCGGTGCAAACCGCACTGATCAGCACCAGGTTCTCGAACACAATCGGCACGTTGGTGCGCCCCCCGTAGGTCGAGAGCAATCCAAACTCCTCGCTCAGCGAACGCGACCACAATGTTTTTCCCGTCTCGCCGTCGAGGCACTGGAAAAAACCGCACACGCCCAACGCATACACCCGCCCCGTCGCCGGGTCGCCCACGCAATTACTCCACGACACCCGCGTGTCGGGTACGTCGGACAGATAGACATTGAACTTGCTTTCCCACAGCGTGGCGCCCGTTCCTGCGTCAACGCACACCACGCGCTCGCGCTCGCGCGTCGTTCCAGGTTCGTCGCGACAGAGAATATACAGCTTGCCACGCATGACAATGGGGGTCGAGATGCTGCCCAGGTCGGCTCGCGACCACAGCACGTTACCCGCCTCGCCCCCGTCGGGATCGAAATGGTCGATCAACCCGCGCTCTCGCGAGATGCCGTTTTGTTCCGGTCCCCGCCAATGAGGCCAGTCCAAGGGGTCGCCCGCCACGGTTGCTTCCGCGCCGATCGACCCGGCACAACACAATAGCCACAAGGCGCCACCAAACCACAAGCCACGCATGGCGTTCATGTCCCAACTCGCATAGTGCCTGGAATCGACTCCGACGAATTGTCTGCCAACAGCCTGCCTCAAGACGGCCCGTACCAAGTGCCAGCCCAGACCGCCGGCAGGCCGCGATCGCTAACGTCTGGGTAGAGGTGCGCCAGACCGAACCTCGCCAGCGAGACGCCTTCAACCAAACTGCCTGGTTCCAGGTTGCCAGTCTCTCGGCGCGTCGACCAGCCCAGCCGCCACGCGACCATTGTCAGTGCAAGGCACCAAAAGCGGTCGCGAATCGTCACTACTGGCCGCACCGTACCATACGTCGCCCGGCACGGGTGGGCAAGCCTTTGCGGTTGTGCCCAGTCTGTCGAAAACGGTGCCAAGTCGTTATCTGACGGTCGGTTGGGAAGCGCCAGACAGCTTATGCCAGAACCGCATCATCGGCGTCGAACCATTCGTCCGCCGGGTCGAATTTCGGCGTCACGATGTTCAACAACGTCATCTGGCCAATCGCCCGGTGCCGCACGCCCGGCGGTATTACCACACACATGCCAGCCTGAACCGGCAACACCTCGCCATCTAATTCCAAGGCCGCTTCGGCGGCACACTCTAGGAAGTAATAGGTCTCCGTCAGGTGGCGGTGGTAGTGCCGGCGCGCATCTGCCGAAATCTCCACGCGGTGCATGGTATATGGAACCAACTCGCAATCGCCCAGCGCCCGGCGCGTGGCGCCACAGGGGCACGGCTGCGGCACCAACCGGTTGAAATCGATCGTTACGGTCCGGTGGGAAGGCATGGCTCCATCTCGCTGGCCTGGAAGGTCGGTTCCCAACGCTCGGCGGGCAGCTTCCTCGGAGAGCCATTCCCGCGGCTGAAAGTATACCGACGCCAAAACCACGTGCGGATCGCGCCTGCAAAGTTTACCAACCGCGCCAGCCCGCTTCGTGGGGGGTGGTCGGAGCGCTTGACGCAACCGGCAAAGTCGGTTGGCGCCCGGGGGGCGGGCGCCGCAAGGTTTGACCATGCTCGCCAGTCGGCGCGCGTTGCAATCGGCAAGGTTTCGCTACCCTGTGGGCGCGGCAAGCTTTGCGTAATACGAGCTGTAAACCATTTGCCGAAAATTACTTCCGCACGTTCAAGGGGCCTTCCAAGACGGACCGATACGGTAGGTGTCCCCGACGAGGATTGCGTGCTGGAGCAGCACCTCAAGGGAGCGACAGCGAGCCGCGGTTTCCGACATCGGATCATGGACTGATTCGACGGCCCTGCCGCAGCACACCTTTGAACTGCGGGTTCGACCCACCTTCCCCTCCCGCCATCCACTGCCCGCCTGCCGGCCACCGTCCGGTCTGGGGGCCACACTCACCGAAGGGCGTTTGCGAACGCAGCCTAGCTGCGCCGTGGTCGCCGCCGTAGCGCCGGATGGGGATGCGCACTACCCCAGTTCTATGTCAAGGAGACGTTGCTCAGATGAAATGGAACATGTTTTTTGGTGCGCTCATCCTGAGCGCCGGCCTCTGTACCCAGTCGCAAGGCGCGCTACTGGATCGCATGCTCGGCCACCACGGCTGCTGCGAACCGGCGTGCTGCGAAGCGGCCAACTGTGATCCGGGCTGCGGTGCGGCGAATGCCTGCTGCGATCCGGGCTGTGGCGCTGCCAACGCCTGCTGCAACACGTGCAACACGTGCAACAGTTGCAATGCGTGCGACACCTGCTGTGATCCCTGCACCAGCTGCTGCAAAGTACGCTGCTGCCGGCCCACGCCGGTGCGTGACCTGTTCGCGGGCCTGATCGGCATGTTCGATCGTGGCTGCTGCAACACCTGCTGCGATCCTTGCTGCAACAGCTGCTGCGAACCGGCTTGCTGCTCGGCCAACGCCTGCTGCGAACCGGCTTGCTGTGCGGCGAATGCCTGCTGCGAACCGGCTTGCTGTGCGGCCAACGCCTGCTGTGACCCGGCTTGTGGCTCGGCCAACGCCTGCTGCGACCCGGCTTGTGGCTCGGCCAACGCCTGCTGCGATCCGGGCTGTGGTGCGGCTGCTTGCTGCAACACCTGCAATGCGTGCGATAGCTGCTGCAACACGTGCAACACCTGCTGCGATCCCTGCAACAGCTGCTGCAAGAAGCGCTGCGGCTTCAAGTTGTTCGGTGGCGTCTTCGCTTGCCGGAAGAGCTGCTGTGCCACTCCGTGCTGCACGACTGACTGCTGCACGACCAGCTGCTGCAAGAAGAGCTGCTGCAAGAAACGCTGCTGCAAGAAGAGCTGCTGCAACACCGGCTGCTGCAACAACGGCTGCAACGATAGCTGCTGCCATGCTGCTTGCGATAGCTGTGCTGCCGCCTGTGGCGCTTGTGGCAACGGCGACGACGCCGCTCCGGCTGCGGACGGCGATGCTGCCCCGATGCCCCCGGCTCCGATGGCCGATCCTTCGGCTTCGATCCGTGGCACCCAGCGCATCGTTCCCGCCGCCGCCAAGAAGACTGTCGTCCGTCGGCACTATCAGTAGTTCGTACGACCGACTCCGGGCTGATCCGGGAGCAACCCTCCCGGATCGGACCGGCTCCAGAAGCTCGGCCTTTCGGCTCTGACGTCCGACGTCCGACCGCGGCACGAGGGAACTGGGAGGGTCGAAACCAGTTGCTCCGGCACGCAGCGGACATGAAAAAACACCCAACAGGAAACAGCCTCGGCTGAATCCTCTGGGTCAAACAACTCGAAACCTGGCCAGGCGGCCCACCCCCAAGGTGCGGCCGCCTGGTTTTTTTCTATCCCGACTTCGCGGATCAACTCGCGCCCGCTCCCAGCCGTGCCGCCAGGGCCGCGAGAAAACCGACCAGGTCGCCACGCGCGGCGCAAATCGATTCGACCTGCGCATACCGGCCCGATCGCTGCCCCAGCTCCAGCAGCGTGGGCGCAAAACCGCTGACTGCGGTTCCCGGAGGCAGCCACCGCGAACTCGCCTCGAGCGCCGCTTCCCAGCGCCCCAGCCGCGACAGCAAGCACACCAGACTCTCGGCCGGCAGGCTCCCCGCTGCCTGAGCCTCGGCAGTCCGCGCACGAACCTCGAAATACTCGACCGCCTCGTCCACGCGCTGGCCCAATTGGGCCCCAAAAAACAAACCGTGCGACGCGTACAAATCTGCAAACGGCTCTTCCGCTTGAAAGTGATACATCGGACTCAGCCGCGCCCCATAGGCCGTGAGATCGCACGCCAGTTCCAGCGTCGCTGGTTGCTCGACCAACCGGGCCAACCGCACCGTGCTGCTCAGATGCGATGTGTCGACGTGATAGTTGTCGTTGGCTGTCAGCCAGTCATGGGCCGCCGTCCACTCGCCCAAGGTGCCGGTCTCGGGCGCCACACCCGTCTGTTCTGCAATGTGGTGCCGGACGTTGGCCACCAGCTCGGCATGCAGGTGCGACACCAGCCGGCCAATGGCCGCCTGGCGGTCGGCCGCGAGCCACCCTGCTAGGCAACCGTCGATCAGCGAGATGGAATTGCAGGTGCCGTAGTGAGCCAAGGCGACTTCCACCCCCCACGGCGGCGCCAATCCGTGGTGCGCGCCCAATTCAATCGCCTCGGATACCTGATCTTCATTCGGATGCCACGCCTCCAGCGCCGACCGCATCGATTCCCGGTGACCCGTCGGCCGCAGATACAGCCAGGCCTCGCGGAAACGATGCGCCGTTAACAGCGCCTGCCCCACCTCCTGGCACGCCGCTAGATAGATTTCCTCGACCTGCAACCGCTGCGGCTCCGGCAAGGCTTCGAGTGGACCCGGCAAGATTGCCGGTAGCCCGGCGCCCAGACGCCCTTCAATCAATCGCACGTCGAAAAGTTCGTGCCAGCGCTCGGCCGCGCGCAATTCTTCCGCCGCGCGGGCCAACACCGCGGCCGCCCCCTGGCTTGCGGCCAAGGCGCCCCACGCAGCAAACGAGGATCCGTTCGGCAGGCTCACTTCGCTCATGGGCCCAGATCCTCGGTTGCGCGGCTGGCACCCCCACCATCGCTGGCATACACACTGCGCCCGCCATCCACCGGCAAGCACACCCCGGTTATGAAATCGTTCTCCACCAGGAACAGCGCGGCGTCGGCTACATGCTGCGGGGTACCCTCGCGACGGACCAGTGTTTGAGCGATCACCGCGGCGCGCTCGGCGGCGGGCATGTCGGCCGGCAGCAGCACCGGGCCCGGCAAGATGGCATTCACGCGAACCCGAGGGTTCCGTAGCCCGAGTTCCACTGCCAGATCGCGCGTGAGAGCTGGGATCGCGCCCTTGGAAGGAAAATACGCGGCATAGTCCCGGTAGGGGCGCGCCACCGCCCAATCGCCCAGGTTCACGATCGCTCCCCCCTCGGGTTGCGACGTCATCATTAACCCCGCGGCGCGGGCAAACAAGAAGCTACCCAGCGTGTTGACCTCGAAGTGCCGCCTCACATCTTCGGCACGCACCTCCTCCAACGCTTTGGATTCCCAGATCGCCGCGCAGTTAACCAAGGCGTCGATTCGGCCAAACCGATTGCAAGCGCCATCGACCGCGCCCTGCACCGCGAGTTCGTCGCGTGCGTCGGCCTTAAACACGTGCGCGTCGCCGCCGCGGGCGCGCATTTCGTCGGCCAAAACCTGCGCCGCGGCCCACGAGCGCTGCACACACAGCGCCAGGCGATATCCCCGCGCTGCAAACGTTTGCGAAACGCAAGCGCCCACCCGCAGGCCGGCCCCGGTCACGAGTACCACGGGGCGCTCGCCTAGCGCGCGATTCAAGAAATCGGTCTGCATGATTGCCGGTTTTCCATTTTCGGAATGCGTGGGCTGGAACTATTGTCCCCGGGGACCGTGGCCGTGAAAGCGGCAGATCTGACCCCAGGCCTCGGCAGGGGTTTCGGCATATTCGATCAGCTCCAAATGCCGGTCCTCGATCACGCCTTCGTCAGCCATGAATTGAAAATCGATCACGCGCTGCCAATATTCCCGACCGAACATGATGATCGGAATCGCTTGCATCCGCTGGGTTTGCCGCAAAGTCAAGGCGTCGAACAGCTCATCGAGCGTGCCGAAACCGCCAGGAAACACCACCAACGCCTTGGCCCTTAGCAAGAAGTGCATCTTGCGCATCGCGAAATAGTGGAAGCGGAAGCACAGCTCGGGCGAAACATACGGGTTGGGCATCTGCTCCGCCGGCAGGGTGATATTCAAGCCGACCGACTTGGCGCCCGTTTCGAATGCGCCCCGATTGGCTGCTTCCATCACTCCCGGACCTCCTCCCGTCACGACCACATAGTCGCGCTGCCCGTCCGTCTGGCACCAGGCGGAAACCATCTGCGCAAACTCGCGCGCCGCTTGATTGTACCCGCTTTTGTCTAATATTCTCGCGGCCCGTGCCAACGCGCGGTCGCACCGTGCATCTCCCGGCATTGCCTGGACAGCCGCTTGCGCCTGTTGCCAGCGTACCCGGGCTTCGTGCTCGGGCACGAT